>CBDUXW010000084.1:0-9507 GCA_965371275.1 uncultured bacterium
ACGCCGGGGGCGATACGCGTTCCCCCCCGGGTTACCCGGGAGTGTTCGAGCTCGGGTAAATAGCCCAGCGCTGGGTCGACCCGGGCGCCCACCGCGGCGCCCCGCCGGTGCTTCTTGAGGGGGCGCGTCAGATGCACATGGGGCTCAAAGAGCGCCCGCTGCTGGTAACCTCCCTCACTCACCATCGAATCAGCCACGCCATTCTGGTACCACATGGTGGGGCGGAATGCTAAAACTGTTGATCATGCTCCATGTTCTCGATGCTTCACCGTGCCGTCGGCCCGTCGCGCGTACCGTTTTGCTGTGCGCGGCGCTGTTGCTGAGCGCCTGCCAGGGATTGGACCGTCTGGAACCGGACCGGTCGACGGATGTCGCAGGGGGGGAGCGCGGCACGATTCTCGATCCGGCATCGAATCCCGGCCTGGGCGGCGGCGGCCGCCTCACGGAGGAGATCGCAACGCGTTGGGTGCGCCAGATGGAAGCGGCTGTCGGCGCAGAACGGCTACAGATTGCCACGCAGTTCCTCCGGGAGTACCCGGAGGCGCAGATCATCAGCTACTTCCACGAGCTCGTCGGCGACGCCTACACGGCTGGCGGCCAGTCGAGCGCCGCGGCGGAGTCGTTCGAGAAGGCCATTGAGACGTCGTGGCCGGCTCCGGACATCCTCAAGCTCCCACTCGTGAATGTGGAGCTGCCGTATCGGGCCGGCTGGGCTCGCTTCGAGGCCGGCAACGCGGAGGTCGGCCGCGACTGGCTCGTGCGTACGACGTTCATCAGCGATCTGCCGCAGCTCGAGCAGGGGTTGCGGTTCCTGTACGCCGACCTCGGTTCGCCGGGTGATAACTTCGCCGATTGGCTGGCTTCGCGCCGCGACGTCCTGTCGGTGGCGGCGCCTGATTTCGAGCTTCCAGGCTATCAACACGAGACCCTGCGGCTCAGCGAGCTCGGCGGCCGATTGACGCTGATCAATTTCTGGACGCCGACGTGAGCGGCGTGCCGTGAGGAGTTTCCTCACCTGGATGCGATGTATCGCGAGATGAAAGACCAGGGCTTCAACGTGATCGCCGTTGACGTCCGGGATGACCGTAGTGGTACCGAGGCCTTCTACGAGGAATTCGGCTTCGAGATTCCCAACGTGTTCGATACGCGCAACGTTTCTCTGAGCCGGTATCGAGTGGCGGGTACGCCCACGACCTTCCTGGTCGACGAGGCAGGACGCATCGTTTGGCGTCGTTACGGTTATCTGCCGGGCGAAGAGATTCGGCTCAGGGAGCGCATCGAGAGCATCCTGGGCGGCTAACCGGCGAACCGGAACTTCTCAACGGGTCGCGGCTACGGTCCCCACGAAAAAAGGCGCGGCTAGCGCGCACAAAAAAGTGGTTCGGGCGCTCGCCGCGATCGGCCTCCCAACGCCAGTTTCCGCTTCTCCTCCAGCCGTGTTCCTCAGAGTCTCCACTGGGGCCGAAACCCTAGCTTCCTCCCGTCGTCGCACTGCCTTCAACAGATCGGCAGCGACTGTCGCCGCTCGGCCGGGACGTTCACCCGAACCAGCACCACCTTAGCGGCTCCCGAAAATCTGTCAACAGAATTTTCGGCATGCCACGGAGTTCCTCCCACTTTTTGTTCGTGTGCCTGTTCCCCACACCTCGGAACGGGCTTGTCGGCCTGTTCAGACGGACGACATCTGCTGCTACACTCGCCGCGCCATGGCCGCCGACAAGCATGAAAGCCGCGAGCTGTTCTCGTCCCGCTGGGGGACGACGTTCGCTCTTCTAGGTGTGGCGATCGGCCTCGGCAACGTGTGGCGCTTTCCCTACATGATGGGGTTGTTCGGCGGCGGGGCTTTCCTGTTTATCTACTTGGCGGTGGTCGCCATGTTTGGCGTTCCGGCGCTAATGGCGGAGCTCGCTCTGGGCAGAGCCACGCGGAAAGGGCCCCTGACCGCGTTCGCCGCGGCCGGAATCCCCGGTGGCAAGTTGGTCGGAGGGTTGCTGTTTTTTGGTGTTGGCATGGCCATGTCCTACTACCTCGTGGTGGTGGGGTGGGTCTTCGCGTACTTCGTGCTCGCACTCCTGAATCTCGTCGGAATTTCCAGTAATTTTTCGTCCGCCACGTTCGCATGGCTGCAGGAGAACTGGTTATTGCAGGTGCTGTCTGCCGCCGTCGTCGCGGCTGCCTCGGCGGTCGTTGTGGGCCGTGGCGTGAAACGCGGAATCGAGCGCGCCAGCAGCGTCTTCGTGCCTGTTTTCGGCGTGCTGATGATTGTGCTGGCGGTTCGCTCGGTGACCCTTCCCGGCGCCTGGGAAGGCGTGAAGTCTCTGTTCACGCCCGAGTGGGAAAACCTCACCCGACGGGCCGTACTGTCCGCCACCGGCCAGGCCTTCTTCTCCCTCGGCCTGGGCGGCACGTTCTTCGTCATTTACGGGTCGTATCTCAGCGATGAGGAATCTCTGGCGCGGCGCGCCATCGGCACCGCGGCGGGCGACGTTGCCGCGAGCTTGCTGGCCGCGTTCGCGGTGATGCCCGCCGTATTCGCCACCGGTCTGTCGCCCACCAGCGGTCCTTCCTTGCTCTTCGAGGTGTTGCCGGCCGCGTGTCTGGCGATGCCGGGAGGTCTCGTGTTCGCGGTCTTGTTCTTCGCCGGGCTCGGATGCGTCGCCTTCTTGTCGGGTGTTGCCGCTGTAGAGGTGTTGGTGGGCTCTGTGACGGAGAGAACCCCACTGTCACGGCGCAAAGTCTCCTGGGTCGTGTGCTCGGCGCTCGTGGTTGTCGGGCTGCCCGCCACGCGGTCGATCGACTACCTCTTCATGAGCGACTTGGTCTGGGGGTCGACGATGCAACCCCTGGGGTCGGTTCTTGCCGTGGCTGCTCTCAGTTGGGGGTTGGGACGTCGCCGCGCCACCGCCCAGCTTGCTGCCGCCAACGGCGAGGTTCCCGGCTGGGTGGCCACCTGGTATCTGTGGCTGCGCTACGTCGTGCCGATCGGTGTGCTCGCGGCGCTGCTCTCCGGTTGGATCTGAAGTACGTAAGACTGCTTACGCGAGGGCCAAACAGACCGCCAGTTGCTCACCGATAAACAGTATGGTGAGAACACCGAAGACTTGCCGTCTGCGGTCGCACCCCCCAAGCATCGATTCTCGCTCGTTTGAGCGCCGGCGGAGCACTACCTGCCGGTACCTGCGGGGAGTTGCGGCGATGGCCTATTCCGACGCCGTCATGGGCGAACTGGCAAAATTCCGGCGGCTACGCCGCTCGGCGCTACTCGATTGCCTGAGCGACGCAGATCTCAGGACGCTCGGAAGGTTTTGTGAGATCCGCGAGATGGCGCGCGGTGCCACCGTGTATCGAGCCGGTGACCCGGCACACAGCGTCTACCTGCTCGAGGCGGGTTCCGTGAAGCTCTCGCGCGTCGCTCGAAACGACAAGGAAGTGAACCTCGCCGTCCTCGGCGAAGCGGATTTGTTCGGCGAGCTCGCCCTCGGAGCTGAACAGTTGTGCTGCGATACCGTGTGCGTCGTCGAGGATGCCGTGGTGTGTGGCTTCAGGTGCCCGGATCTGGAGCTTTTCCTCGGCAAGCAACCCGAGTTAGCGTTGCGGATGACGAAGCTCATCGGCGCGCGGCTCAAGCGCGTCGAATCGCGAATCCAGGATATCCTCTTCAAAGACGTTCGCACGCGACTGGCGCACACCATGGCGCGGTTGGCGAACAAGTTCGGGGAGAAAGTCCCGGAGGGGACGCGCATCAGCATGCGTCTCACGCAGACGGACCTCGCCCATTTGATCGGCTCTACACGTGAGACAACCAGCACGATCTTCAACGAGTTCCGCCGCGAAGGCCTCATCGGCAGCGATGGACGCTACATCATCGTCCACGACATCGACGTACTGCGCGCCTACTAAGAGGTGGGCGGCGTGCCCGTAACGGCACGCTCGGGAGTGTTCCCGCGCCTTGCCCGACGATCGCGGCTCGCCGGGCTCGCCCGCGTCTGTTACAGAGCCGCGATTCTCCTGCTGCTGGTGGCGACGGGCACGCCGTTGGCGGCGACCGGCAGCGTACAGGGTGAAGAATTGCCGCTCGGGTTGCCGGAGGACGTCGGCATCGCATCGATCCTCCTGTACGCCGAAGATCGGCGCGAGCTCACCGACGACGTCCTGGACCTGACGCGCGCAGAGGAACCGGCGCTCCGCGCCCGCGCGGCATTGGCGGTCGGTCGCGTCGGACTGCCGGCGGGTGCAACTCGCCTGCTGCAGTTGCTGCGCGACCCGCACCCGCACGTGCGTGCCCTCAGTGCTTTTGGGTTGGGACTCATCGAGCTCGATCTCGAGCCGGCTGTGGCCGCTGCTATGCGACGCCGGTTCGTCGAGCAGCTACTACGCCTTCTGGTTGACGACGCCACCATGGTTCAGCAGCAGGCCCTGTGGGCCTTGGGAATGCTGGCCGACCCGTTTGCCCGTGAGGCTGTGCGGCAAGTTCTGGTCGGCGCCGGGGCGCAGCCGGAAGCTGTTGTAATGGCCGCCCTGAACGCGTGGTGGCGGTTGCCGGATGCGCAGCCTCAGCCCCTCGCCGGGTTGACGAAGTCGCTGCGTCCTCGAATTCGACACGCAGCCGCGCTCGCCTTGCGCCGCCTTGACGATCCCGATGCCATGCCGCCGCTCGAGCCGCTGCTTCGCGATGCCGATTCGTTGGTGCGCGCGGCAGCGGCTCGCGGCCTGCGGGAGGCGCCGCCGATCGTGGCCCAGCGCCATCTGCCGACCTTGTTGCGCGATGACGACTGGCGCGTGGTGGTAGCGGCCCTGGGCTGGGTGCTGACGCTGTGGCGTGACCCGGAGGAAATCGAAGACGACACACTCAGCGCAGTGATCGGAGCCTCGCTGAGCCACGATCGCCATGTGCAGCGCCTGGCCTTCGAAGCCTTGGCACTGGCGGCTCGCGATTACTCGGTGCCGGAGGATCGGCTGCGGTACGCGCTGACGTCCGGCGAGCCGAGCTCGCGCTTCGCCGCCCTCGATGCGATCGCCGGCGGCCCGCGGGGCTTGATCGGAGATACGCTCGACGAGGTGTTGGTCGCCTATGGCATCGATGCGCCGCCGATTGCGCCCAGCGCCGCCGCAGTACCTGCGGCGTTGACCGATGCGCCGCTCGAGGCCGCCTCGGTCGTGCGGGTGCTCGCCCGGTCCGGGCGCGATGACACCGAGGCCTGGCTCGAGATTCTCGCCGACTACGGCCCACTGGCAGCGCGGGCGGAAGCCCTACGGCAGTTGCAGCGCATCGATCCGCCGGCCGCCGTGCGCCGCGCCGATGCGCTGCTGACCGACGGCCATCCGGTGCTGCAGGCAGTGGCCGCCGAAGTGATTTCCGGACTGCGAATTGCCGGGTCGCTGCCGTCGCGCGAAGACGAATTCGATACGTGGACGGATGTGTTGTGGAACGCTCAGCGGGAGCTGGGTGAGGTGGCGGCGCTGGAACCACGATTGGTGGTTCTCAACTCGTTGCTGGTGCTCGATCGCGACACGATGCAACTCAGGCGTACTGCGTTGCTGCCCGACCCCGACAGGGTCTTCCGGCTGTGGGCGTTGCGTAGCCTTCCCGCCGCGCCGGGATCCTCTCGCGGCGACCTCGACGCCGACGCCATAGGGCCCCGGGAGACCGGGCTCACGCCCGCCGATTACCGCGAGCTGGCTGCCCGCCTGCTGGAGTTGCAGGCGGATCCGCCGCAAATGACCCTGCAAACGTCGCGGGGACAGTTCGAGGTGCAACTCCGTCCGTCTTGGGCGCCGCTCACCGTGTACCGCATGGTGCAATGGGCGAACGAGGGCTTTTTCGCCGACCTCGTGTTTCACCGCGTGGTTCCGGATTTCGTGATTCAGTCAGGCGACCCGACCGCTGTCGGGTACGGCGGCGCGGCGGGCGCCCTACGCAGCGAGGAGACGCCGATTCCGTACGTCGCGGGTACGATGGGACTGGCGCTCGCGGGCCGGGACACCGGCGGCAGCCAGTTCTTCATCGTGCATTCGCCGCAGCCGCACCTCGACGGTGCGTATCCCGTCCTCGGCACGGTGGTGGCGGGTGCCCGCGTGATCGATAGAATTCAACCCGGCGACACGCTCTCGATGCGCGTATCAGGTCGCTAGCTGTGTGGTGAAACTCCAGGGGGTGTTCAGCGCCCTGCTGGGATCGGAGGATTCGTGCAACTATTTGTCGACGCGGTCGGCTGGATGGGAGCGATCGGCGTGCTGCTCGCTTATGGCCTGGTGTCGACGCGGCGTGTCGATCCGGCAGCGGTGAGTTATCAGCTACTCAATTTCTCGGGGGCCACCGGACTGGGAATCAATACGCTGTATTACGCAGCCTATCCGTCAACCGCGTTGAACGGAGTGTGGGCGTTGATCGCCGTCGCGGGGCTTTGGCGCATTTTCGGCGAACGGCGCGCGGCGACTACCTGAACATCACCACCGGCGAGCCCGAAGGCCCATGCGCGTCAGAATCGACTCTCTCGGTTGCCGTCTCAACATCGGCGAAGCCGACCATATCGCCCGCCAGCTAGCCGGTCGCGGCCACCGGGTCGTCGGGCCGGGCGAGACGGCCGACCTGTTGATCTTCAACTCGTGCGCCGTCACCCACGTTGCCGCGCGCAAATCGCGTAAATTGATTCGCCATTGGCGACGCACCCATCCGCAGGCGGCACTGGTGGTTACCGGCTGTTACAGCGAGCTCGAGCCGCGCCAGGTCGATGAGCTCGGTGTCGATCTGATTGTCGGCATCCAGGACAAGGACCGGCTGCCGGGCGTGTTGGAGCAAGCGGGATTGCTGCACGATGTCGAGCCGATTCCCGGGACCGACAGCGCGCCGCTGGACGGCGCATGTTTCAGCGCCCGCACGCGCGCCTTCGTGAAGGTTCAGGACGGGTGCGACAATCGATGCACCTTCTGCATCGTCACCGTGGCACGCGGCGACAGTCGCAGCCGCCCCATTAACGATGTAGTCGACGAAATCCGCCAGCTCGTCGACCACGGCTACCGGGAGGTAGTCCTGAGTGGCGTCCATCTGGGCAGCTACGGCCGCGATCGTCAGTCGATGCGGGGACTCGAGGAGCTCGTAGCAGCGGTTCTGGAGCAAACCGACGTTCCGCGACTGCGCCTCTCGTCGCTCGAGCCCTGGGATCTGCGGCCGCAGCTCTTCGAGCTGTGGGGCAGAAACCCACGGTTGTTACCGCACCTCCACCTGCCGTTGCAGAGCGGCTGTGATGCGACCCTACAACGCATGGCGCGGCGTACCGATCAGGCGTCCTTCGCCCGGCTCGTCGGCGACGCGCGGCAGGCCATTCCGGAGCTCGCCGTCACCACCGACGTCATTGTGGGATTCCCCGGGGAGACGGCGACCGAGTTCGAGCAGTCGATCGCCTTCGTCGAGCGCCTGGAGCTCGCGCGCCTTCATGTTTTTCGCTACTCGCAGCGCGCCGGTACGGTCGCCGCCACGATGCCCGACCAAGTGGCGCCGGCGACGGCCCAGGAGCGCAGCCGGGCGCTGCACGTGCTCGGTAACGATCTGGAGAGCCGCTTCCGCCGGCGTTACCTCGGCACCACGCATGACGTTCTTTGGGAAGCGGCCGAGCCGCGCCACGGTCTGTTGCGTTGGAGCGGGTTGACCGGCAACTACCTGCGGGTCGTCACCGACACGCCCGAAGACGTCGACCTCGAGAATCGGGTGGCACAAACCACCCTGTATGGGGACACACCGGGGGCGATGCTCGGGCTCACCGAGGGGTCAATCGAGGTGGGGGAGTCCGTACTCTACTGACGGGAGCGCCTTGTCCTGACAACCTCGCGCGCCCGCTCGCGACGGATCCAGCAGATGAGCCCGGGTTACTGGGCGCCGCCGAAGACTGGCGGTACGAGCTTGGACACGCTCGAGAACATCTTCTGCGCCACCATCATGCCCTGGCCCGGGAGCTTGGCGAGCGCGACCATCTTGTTGATGCCGCGGACGACGGGGTGCGAGGAGCGCCCCGGCGCGGAGTCAGCGTGGAGCCGAGTGAGTCCCCAGCAGTCGTCGTTACGCTCTCCTGCCTCGATAGCGTGCAGCACCTTCACGGCCTCGATCTTCGAAGCACGGCGAATGTGCGTCAATTCGCGCTCGATGTCGGCCCGCTCGATGCGGATCTTGTAGGCGCGCAGTTCGATCTCGGCGCGTTCCACCGCCACTTCCATGGAGGCGCGGACCCTGTTGAGCTCGAGCACCCGGCTGACGATCAGCCGCGGCTGGGATATCTCGCAGTTCGGGTCGTCTCCGGCGCTCGTTGGCGAAGCAACGGCGGGGGATATCACCAGCATCGCGCCGGCCGCGACCAGCGCGACCGCGGCGACTGCTTTGAATCCCCTCAGTGACGACATCTCGAAAGCTCCTGAAATTCTTCTTTTCTGGTGTCTCGTTAGCTGCTTTGCTGCAATTTGCCGCGGGGCTTCATGCTTTTGTGCCCCGCGTCATGAATTAAGACGCACGCGACGCCGGTTTGGTTGCAGTTTTTTTGACATAGATCGATCGCGTGGACATGTGCAGCCGTTCGCCTGTGGGACGAGGGCGTCCCGCAGGTGAACGTGAGACGCTGATCAGGCTCTCGGAGGGGCCGACTACCGGCATTCTGCGGTTGGCATCGTCCTTGCTCTACTTATCCGGCAGGTCGTTCCGTTCACATCGAGGTATTCGCATGGAAAACTTGCTTCAGGACCTCCGATACGGCTTCCGCGTGCTGCGCAGGAAGCCCGGTTTCGCGGTCGTCGCCATTCTGACGCTGGCCCTCGGTATCGGTGCCAACACGGCGATCTTCAGCGTCGTCAACGGCGTTTTGCTGCGCCCGCTTCCGTACGCCGATCCCGACGAGCTGGTGATGGTGTGGCAGGACTACACGCGCATCGGCGGACCCATCGATGAGTGGGCCGATCCCAACAACTTCTTCGACTGGCGCGAGCGCAACGAGGTGTTCGACGGCATGTTCGTGTTGGCCGGCTTCGCGCCGACACTGATCGGCGTCGACGAGCCGGAGATGTTGAACGGCGCCGCCGTTTCGTACAACGCGTTCGAGGTCATGGGAACCGAACCGTTCATCGGCCGCGGATTTCTTCCCGAGGAGGACACGGCTACGGGGGAGTTCGTGGTGGTACTCGGCTACTCGTTCTGGCAGCGACTCTTCAACGGCGACGAGGCGGTGCTCGGCAGCACGATCAATTTCAGCAGCGGGCCGGCGACGATCGTCGGCGTGATGCCCGAAGACTTTGCTTTTCCGATAGCTACGGGGGGCGACATCTTCGCGCCGCTGCGTATTGACGCAACCAACGCCTGCGGCCGGCAGTGCGTCACGCTGCGGGCGATCGCTCGCATGAGCGATGGTGTGTCGCTGGCGCAGGCGCAGTCGAACATGGATGCCGTGGCGGCTGGGCTTGCCGAGGAGCACGCGGAAAACAGCGACATCGGCATCTATCTCGAGCCGCTTGCCGATCGCGTGCTCGGGG
>CBDUXW010000085.1:0-9458 GCA_965371275.1 uncultured bacterium
ATGCCCACTCGCTTCGCCTTGCCCCACTCCGACGCCTGTAGCGACACGTCGATCCCGGTCGGCAGGAGGCCGAGGAACGCGGCGATGATCAACCATGAGCCGGCCGGCGTGTCGATGATGAAGAAGTGGACGAACTCCGAGGGCGGCGCCGGGCGCACGAAGTACACCGCCAGCGTCGAGACGACGAGGATTCCGGCCGCGGTCTTGGCAAACATCTCCACCGCCCGATAGCGTCCCCCAAGGATGATGGCGACGGAAATGACCGCCAGGATCAGCCCGTACACCCACATGTCGATGGCGAACCCCGCCCACTCGGTGAACAGGTAGTAGAGCACGGCTGCCGCGGCGATCAATCGGCCGGACTGCCCGATGGCGCACTGCAGCAGCGTGGTGGCCAGCACGTACCAAAGCGGCCACTTCTTCCAGGCGGTAGCGTACGCCTCGACCATGCTGCGCCCGGTGGCGTTGGTAAACCGAAACGCCATCTCGAAGCCGTAATACTTGAAGATGTAGGCGATCGGGATACACCACAGCAGCGCGTAGCCGAAGCGGCCGCCGGCCGCCGGCGCCGTCACCAGGTGGCTGGTGCCGATGCCGGTCATCATCAAGATGATCCCCGGACCGAAGTACACGAACAGGCTGCCCCAGAACATGTTCGGCAGCTCGAGCTCCTCGAGGTCGGCCGCCGCCTGTTCGGGGGACGGGTCGGGGATCGCCGTGTCGGCGAACTCGGCGGCCGCCGGGTCGGGATCGGTGGCCGCCGCCGTGTCGCCGGCGCTCGGATCGTGTTTTGGAGCAGCCGCGTCGTGGTGCTGGTCGTCGTCGGCGGGTTCGTCGTCGTTCGTGTTCAGAGAGTCGTCAGTCATGCCGGTGTCCGGGGAAGAATGGGCGGCCTTGAACAGGGTGCCGAGAAGACTCTGAAGAATCACTCGGCGACCTATCGAGTTGCCGCCGGAATGTACCCGTCGGTGGTCGTGCTGACAACCGCTGTGGCCGCTTCATGTGACAACTTCCCGGCACGTGGCAGAATCGATCGTTGTTGTCGCGCCGTTGTCGCAGCCTTGTCGCACCGCTTCGCGAGAACCACGCGAGCCCTGGTTGTCGGCCGGCGCGCGACGGAGGAGCAGTTTCCAGGGAGAGAGTCATGCAAACCGTCGTCGTTTCGGCGCGCGAAGTCGAAGAGCTCCTGCCCATGGATGAGTGCATCGAGTTGATGGCCGGGGCGCTCGAGACGCTGGGTCGCGGCGACGGCATCAATCCGCTGCGCACCGGGATGCGGTTACCTGAGAGCGTCGGCATCCTGGGGCTGATGCCCAGCTATCTCGCCGATCCGGCGGCCGTTGGTATCAAGGTTGTCACCGTGTTTCCGGGCAACCACGGGACCGACTTCGACTCCCACCAGGGGGCCGTATTGCTGTTCGAAATGGAACACGGCAGCCTGCTGGCCGTCATCGACGCCAGCTCGATTACCGCGATCCGCACGGCGGCGGCGTCCGGACTGGCGACGCGCTTGCTGGCGCGCGAAGACGCCGGCGACCTGGCGTTGCTCGGCACCGGCGTGCAAGGGCGTACGCACCTCGAGGCCATGCTGGCGGTGCGGCCGCTGCGACGTGTCCGTGCCTGGAGCCCGACGGCCGAGCGCCTGGCGCGCTTCGCCGACGAGCAGTCCGCCAAGCACGGCGTCGAGGTGGAGGCGGCGGAGTCGGCCGAGGACGCGGTGCGCGGCGCCGACATCATCTGTACCGTCTCGTCGGCCAAGGAGCCGATTCTCTCGGGCGAGTGGCTCGCGGAAGGGGCCCACATCAACGCCGCCGGCTCGAGCGTCAAGTTCACCCGCGAGCTCGACACCGCGGCGGTCGTGAAGTCGCGGCTCTTTGTCGATCGGCGGGAGTCGACGCTCAACGAAGCCGGCGACTTCCTCTTTCCCAAGGAAGAAGGTGCGATCGACGACGATCACATCGTCGGCGAGATCGGCGAAATTCTGCTCGGCGATTGCGCCGGCCGCGAGACGGTCGAGGAAATCACCTTGTTCAAGTCGCTCGGTCTGGGCGTCGAGGACCTGGCTTCGGCGCACCACATTTACAAGAAGGCCGTGGAGCAAGGCGTCGGCGTGCGGGCCGAGTTCGGGTGATGAGGGCGCGCTGCGCGGCGCCGCCGCAAACTGCGCCGGTCGTTCGGTGAGTCACATCTCGCCTATCCCGATCTCGGAAATCGAGGCGGCTGCAACTCGCTTGGCCGGCAGCATCGTGCGCACGCCTCTGGTGCGCTTGAACGTCGACGACACGCCGGCAGAGATCTGGCTCAAGCTCGAAAACCTGCAGCCCATCGGTTCGTTCAAGCTGCGCGGCGCCGGCAACGCCATGGCACAGCTCACCGACGAACAGCTCAGCGACGGTGTCTACACGGCGAGCGCCGGCAACATGGCGCAAGGCGTGGCGTGGAACGCGCGCCGACTCGGGGTTCCCTGCACCGTCGTGGTCCCCGACCATGCGCCGCAGACCAAGCTCGACGCCATCGAACGGCTTGGCGCCCAGATAGAGAAAGTGTCGTTCGACGCCTGGTGGAACATCATCGTGACCCATGAGCACGAGGGCGTCGCCGGCACCTTTGTGCATCCGGTCTCGGACCCGGCGGTGATCGCCGGCAACGGCACGATCGGCCTCGAGATTCTCGAGGACCTGCCCGCGGTCGACGCCGTGGTGATTCCGTTCGGCGGCGGTGGCCTGAGCTGCGGCATCGCGTCGGCGCTTCGGGCGCGCAAGCCCGACACCAAGATATTCGCCGCCGAGGTATCGAGCGCCGCGCCGCTCGCCGCGGCGCTGGAGGCCGGTGAGCCGGCCGAGGTCGAGTACTTGCGGAGCTTCGTCGATGGGATCGGCGGCAAGGGCGTGCTGCCCGATATGTGGCCGCTGGTGCAGGAGCTGATCGATAGGTCCTTCGTGTCGTCGCCGGCGGCGATCGCCGCGGCGGTCAAGCTCCTTGTCGAGCGGAATCGGGTGGTTGCGGAGGGCGCCGGCGCGGCGCCGGTTGCCGCCGCGCTGGCCGGCGTCGGCGTCGAGGGCAGGGTGGTCTGCGTCGTCTCGGGCGGCAACATCGACGAGGCCAAGCTCCAGACGATCCTCGCCGGCGGCGTACCGGAGCCGGTCGCTTGACTGCTTCACTATCCACCTCGACGTAGGGGCCGAGCCGCTCGATATTGTGCGGTCAAAAACTGCGGTGTGTTCCCCCGGCGGCGCCGGCGACCCGCGGCTGGCGGTAAGATCGGTGGCATGGACACTGCCGGCAAGAAGTTCCGCCTGACATCGCTTGCCACTTCCGGCGGCTGAGCCGCCAAGATGGGTCCGGGTGACCTATCGGAGTTGCTGCAAACGCTGAATCTGAATTCCGGCGGCGATGATCGTGTGCTCGTCGGCCCCGAGACCGCCGATGATGCCGGCGTGTTTGCCTTCGCCGGCGACGGCCTGGTAGCGACCGCCGATTTCATCACTCCGGTTTGTGACGATCCGTATCGCTACGGCCGTGTCGCCGCGGCCAACTCGTTGTCCGACGTGTTCGCCATGGGCGGCGAGGTGCTGTTCGCCCTCAACTTGTGCTGCTTCCCCGAG
Organism: uncultured bacterium; assembly: GCA_965371275.1. Classification (GTDB taxonomy): domain Bacteria; phylum Acidobacteriota; class UBA890; order UBA890; family UBA890; genus CBDCBL01. The sequence goes on from CBDUXW010000085.1 coordinate 3,606, forward strand.
GGCAAGGCGCCGACCGACGTCTTCGCGGCGATCCTGCGGGGCGCCCTCGACACGCTGCACGAGGCCGGTGGAGCACTCCTGGGAGGTCACTCGGTCAGCGACGACGAGCTCAAGTTCGGCATGGCGGTCATCGGTAGGGTCGACCCCGGACGGATCCTGACCAACGCCGGTGCCCGTCCCGGCCAAGCTCTGGTGTTGACGAAACCGCTCGGTAGCGGCGCCCTGCTCAACGGCTATCGAGCCGGCAAGCTCGACGACGAAGCGCTCGATCCGCTGCTGACCAGTATGGAGCGGCTCAATGACACCGCAGCACGGCTGGCCCTCGAGCATGAGGCCACCGGTTGCACCGACATCACCGGCTTCGGGCTCGCCGGCCACGCGCTCGAGGTCGCCCGCGCTTCGGGCGTCGGGATTCGTCTGCAGGCCGACAGCCTGCCGGTGTACGACGGGTTTTATGAAATGGTCGCCGCCGGTGTGTCGACGGCGGGCACCCGCAAGAATCGTCAAGCCACCGCCGAGCTCGTGAGTGTCGCCGACGTGAAGCCGGAATACGAAGAGCTGTTGTTCGATCCTCAGACCTCCGGAGGGTTGCTGATCTGCACCCCGAGGGAGCGCGCCGCCTCGTTGCTCGAAGGGCTGCAGGCCACGGGACACGTTGCCGCAATCGTCGGCGAAGTGGTCGACGGGCGTCCACAAATCTCGATCGTCTGACAAAAAGACGTCCCGGTGGTGAAACCCGGCAGCAGTGCTGTGACCTACGAAGCCGCGATGAGCCACAATCCCCAGGCGACGAAGGCCACCCCGAATGCCTTGCTCAGCCGTCTGCCGCCGGGCGCCAGTTGCTCGACGCTGACGATGGCGGTGAGCACGCCCATCCACATCAGGTTCATCACGCCGAGCACGAACGACAGCGCCATCAGCGCCCAGCAGCAGGTTACGCACCAAGCCCCGTGCCGGACACCCATCTTGAACGGACCCGATGGGCCGCCGTCCCAGCGCGCCAGAAAAAAGCTCATCGGGCTGCGACAGTGCGACAGGCACGCTTCCTTGAGCGGCGTGAGCTGAAAGGCGCCGGCCACCAGCAGCAACATGCCGCCGGTCGCCGCGCCGGCGCGCAGGTCCAGGCGCAGCAGCGCCTGGTATTGCAGGCCGAACTGGGTGGTGGCGGCGAGGGCGCTGTACGCCAACCAGATGACAAAGTAGCCGCCGGCGAACTGGGCAACCAGAACCGCGGGGCGCCGGCCTGGGAATGCATCGCCCGCCATCTTGCCGAACATCCGCAGCCACGGGATCACCGCCGGCAACATCATGAGCACCATCATCACGAACCACGCCGCGACGCTGATGCCGAATCCGGCGGCGCCGGCGCCGTGGTGGTGCGGAATGAGCAGAGCGTTCACGCCGGCGTCACCGACCAATCGAAGCGAGAGTGGAGGCCGTGGGTGTCGTTGTTGTCGAAACGGATCGTGCCGTCGTCGTACGTGGCGTTGCCCTTGCCGATCGTGTGCTCGGGCGGGTGAATTTGGTTGTACATGTTGGTGAAGGTCACCGGCTTCGACCGGTCGCGGCCCTTGAGGTCCTCGATCTGCGATTCGAGCACCCCGTCAATGCGCACGCTCTTGGTCCTGTCGCCCTCCTCGATCTCGATGGGCAGGTAGCGGGTCTCCTGGAGCTCGCCGACGAAGCGCGCCAGCACCGCCCACGGGCCGCCGGCCCGGCCGGTGAGGATTTTCTCCACGGCGTGACGTTGAGCCTCGGACGCGGCTTCGTCGATGGTGATGACCTCGGTCCAATTGCCGTCGATCATGTGCGGCGGGCAGTCATACGCGATGAGCGCCTTCACCCCTGCTAGATCGGTGCCCCCATATTCGCCCTCATCGAAGCGCAGCGCCCAGTAGCCGATGCAGCGATCGTTGTAGCAGAGCTGATCGAAGTGGATGTGGCCGGGACAGACGGCCTGGCAGCTACAGTTCTCGAAGATGAGGCCGCGGGCCCACCACGCGGTGAGTACTTCGGAATCGGCAGCCATGATCAGAAGCGCGAGCCTCTGATCTCGGTGTCGGCGGTCGACCAGGCTTCCTCGAAGCGCGCCGCCGCATCGGCGGCGGCCGTCAACTTGCCCTGTGCCCGCTGGCTTTGCATGAGCCCGTATAGCGCCCAGCCGTTGTTCGGATAGCGGCGCAGGTCTTCCCAGTAAACGGCCTCGGCTTCGGCCGCTCGGCCCGCCTCGAGGAGCACGGCGCCGAGAGTGTGGCGCACGGGTATGAGCCAGTCGGCGGGTTCCACGTAATCGAGGCTGTCCTCGGTACGCACCGCGGTTTCGAGGTGGGCGAGCGCTTCCGTCAGATTGCCGCGCGCCGCTTCGATCTCGCCGCGCAGCGCCTTGGCCGCGAGAGTGAGAACGTCGGGCGCCATGTTGCGGCGCGCCGGAAGTTCGGCGATCGACGGGTCGTCGGCAGCGGCCTGCAGCCAGCCGAGCTGCTGCTCGGCGCCGGTGAGATTTCCAGTGGCCACGTACGCGCCACCGCGCACGAAGTGCCACATGCCGAGCACGAACGGAAGATCAGTGTCGGGTGCTTCCATGGCCAGGATCGCGTCCCATTTGCCGAAGCGCCGGTCGGTCAGCCAGCCCTTGATGAAGCGTCCCTGCCCGGTGCCGTTGCCGGCGGCGATCGTGGCGAGCGGCGTGGCGTTCGCCATCACGTGTGCCGCCTCCATGGCCGCGGCGTAGTTGCCTTGCATCATCGCGGCGGCGTGCAGAAAATCGCTGGCGTGTGTCGGATGCCCCCGTGCCGACAGTCCGTAGGTACTGATGCCGGTCGGAAACTCGGCGTCGCCCCACAGTTCGACGAGCTGGGCGTCGGCGGCGCGCGAACGTTGGTTGCTCGCCGTTGCCCGCGCATACTGGCCGACGCGCAAGTAAATGTGCGACGGCATATGCACGATGTGTCCCTCGCCCGGCATCGTGGCCTCGAGGCGCTCGGCATGGGGCAGCGCCATCCACGGCGTCTGCGAGTTCTCCATCAGGTGGATGTACAGGTGGTTGGCCCACGGGTGATGTTCGTTGATGGCGACCGCCCGTTCGAGAGCCTCCTTGGCCTGCACCACCTTGGGTCGAGCCGTTCCGTCGGGGCGCCAGTACTCCCACGGCGTCGTGGTCATGATGGCGTCGGCGACCATGGTCGCGGCTTCGGGGTCGTGGGGGTAGCGCTCGGAGACTTCGATGGTAGCCGCGACGTAGGCGGCATCGCGCGCGTCACGCTCGGGATGCCGATCTCTGTCGTAGCGCACCGCTAGGGCGCTGATGAAGGCTCGCTCGACCTCGGAGGCGCTGCCGCGCAACTCTAGGGCCTTCTTGATCGAGGCCCAACCGTGTCCCTGCGGGTCGTCCTGGATGGCGGTGAATCGCCGGCTGTTGGGGTTCGGCGAGATCGTCAGCGCCAGTCCCCAGTAGCACATGGCGCATTCGGGATCCTGGCGGGTGGCCTCGGTGAACGAGGCGACGGCCTCGGGAAAGTAGTAGCCGAAGGTGAACCGCAGACCCTGATCGAAGTACTGCTGCGCCAGATCGGAGTCGGTGCTGATGGGGCGGCTGTAGGTGCCGACGGTATCGATGAGCGGGACCGTCGGCGCTTGGGCTGCAGGCGCACCGGGTGCGACGGAGGCATAGAGAAGGACGGCGATCAAACAAGCGGGCAGGAAGGTCTTCTTCATCATCGATGTCGATTCCTTTTGGATTCTTCAGGTGATTTCGACGCGGCGCACATAGTAGCCGCGATCGAGGCGGCGCGTCGGTATGTTCGGCTCACTCACCTGGAGCTGGATCGCGTAGCGGCCGGGGCCGGGCGGGTCCCACCAGTGCGTCCAGAGGTTCCAGGTCGCAGTGGTGCGATGGGCGAAGTCCTCGACCGGAAGGTACGGCTCATCGTCGTTGAAACGAATCATGAGCTCGTCGGCGCGGCGCTCGCCGCCCCAGGCGATGCCGGTTACCAAGTAGCGAACCCGGTTGTCGGCTCGCTGCCGCTCGACCCGCACCGGCATGGCGGCGAGATCCATGTTCGCGGGGCCGTACGCAGCGGCGAGCTCGGGAGTGCCGTCTTGGTGGGTGCGGTTGGCGTACTCCCTCATCTGCGCGGTGGCAGGATACGAAGCGTCGACCAGGTCGATTCGTTCGACCCACTTTGCGCAGGTGCAGCCGTACCATCCGGGAACGTAGAGTCGCACGGGAAAGCCGTGGTCCTCGGGCAGTGTCCGGCCGTTCATCTCGGTGGCCAGGAAGGCGCCCGTGCGCTCGAGCTGCTCGGGGGTGAACACCCAGCTCGCCCCGGGCGTGCCGCCGGCCACCTCGGTGTGCTCGTCGAACCCCTGGATCAACACGTGGGTCGCGCCTCGCTGCACCGGAATCCTGTCGAGCACCTCGGTCATCGGGATGCCGCTCCAGGCGGCGGCGCTCAGCAAGCCGAAGCCGCGGCGGCGCGGGTTGCCCGAGCACTCCAGTACATGCACGCCCTGTGGCTCGACCAGCGGCAGCAGGTCGTCGAGCGGCATCTCGAACGGCTCTCGCACCATGCCGCCGATCCGGATTTTCCACGCCCCCGACGTATCGAGCAGCCCCGGCTTGCGGGTGCGGATGAAGAATTCGTCGTTGGGCGTGACCAGGGTGTCGGGCGTCAGCGTCGAAAGGTCGTGCACCAGCCGGCCGCCGAGACCCGAGCCGTACGGCACGTCGAACTGCGACTCGGTGGCGCCGATGAAGGGCACGATGTCGCGTTGGTTGCCGGCGCCCACCATATTCGGGCTGCCGCCAAAGAAGGAACCCGTGTCGAAGAGGTCACGGAGGCCCGCTCCGGATTCGCCGAACGCGGTGGCGCCACCGATCGTCATGCCTGTGCCGGACAGCAGCAGCGATTCGATGAACTTCCGTCGATTAGACTCCAATGCGCCCCGTCCTCGACCTCGGCCGGCAGCACTCTGTGCCCCTGTAATCGGCGAAGGTGGAAGTCCGAACTCTACCGGTGATCGGGGTGCCTCGGCAACGGCAACCACACCGGCGCGGGGCGCTCGTCCCGGCGTGAGCCGGCGAGGTGGGCTGGGCCGACGGCTGCATCGCGGTGCCCATCCGTTGTCTCCATCCATGGCGTAGAGGAAGATCGTCAGATGGCACACGAAACGAACGAGGAGATGCGGCGCGAGGCGATGTTTTCGGGCGAGCGCCCCTACGACATCCTCGTAGAGAGCGACGTTCTGCAACATCGCGAGGCCACACGTCGAGTCGCCGCCCACGTCGCGTCGATGGTCGCGGCACGGCCGTCGGACAAACCGATCGCGATTCTCGATCTGGCGTGCGGCCGTGAGCCGATCATCACCGCCGGGGCCATGGACGCGCATCCGGGGTTCCCGTTCGCCTACACCGGCGTCGACATCAACCCGCAGCAGATCGACCTGGCGCGCGGCGAACCGTTGCCGCGCAACGTCGTGTCCGCGACCTTCCTCGAGGGAAGCGCCTGGGATCTTTCGCATCTCGCCGATCGTGGCCCGTTCGATGTGGTGTTCGTGGGGCTCAATTGGCATCACGGAGCACCGGAGGAAATTTGGTTTCTGGCGCGGCAGATACTCGAGTTGCTGGCTCCGGGGGGGTGCCTCATCAACCACGACTGCTATCGGCCGGAGGGTGAGCCGTACCTGCGCCGGCCGCGCACGGCGGTGGAGCACGGGCAGGAAGTGTCGCTCGATCAGGTCGACGCGGAGACACTGGCCTCGGCAGCGGTTCCCGACATCGGCTTTGCCGAGGCGCCCGCGGAAAACGACGCGCCCGAGTGGAAAACCGACCTGATCGACCGACTCGAGCGCACC
>CBDUXW010000086.1:0-9403 GCA_965371275.1 uncultured bacterium
CGCTTAATGATTTCCAGTGTCACGGGAGCGTCGCGCAGTGGAGTCCCCTGTTCAAATCGGGCAACGGTTGGGACATTACGAGGTCGTCGGCCATCTGGGCCGCGGCGGCATGGGCGAGGTGTGGGAAGCAGAGGACACCAAGCTCAAGCGCCGCGTCGCCCTGAAGGTCCTGCCGCCGCATCTGGCCGCCAATCCGGAGCGTCTCGAGCGCTTCCAGCGCGAGGCCGAGACGGTAGCGGCGCTCAACCACCCCAACATCGTCACCATCTATTCCGTGGAGCGCGATGAGGCGCTCGACATCCACTTCCTCACCATGGAGCTCGTTGAAGGCAAGACGCTTGCCGCATTGCAGCCGCCGGCGGGGTTCCAGCTGGACTGTTTTTTCGAGATGGCGCTGCCGCTCTCGGCGGCGATCGCCGGAGCCCACGAAAAGGGCGTGACCCACCGCGACTTGAAGCCCGCCAACGTCATGGTCAACGAGGCAGGCCACGTCAAGGTTCTCGACTTCGGACTCGCCAAATTCCAGCAGCAGACACCGGGCGATGACGCTACCCGGGCAGCCACGGAATGGGCCACCGGCGAGGGCGTGGTGCTCGGAACCGTGTCCTACATGTCGCCGGAGCAGGCCGAAGGCAAACCGCTCGACGATCGCACCGACATCTTCTCGCTGGGCGTCATGCTGTACGAGATGGCCACCGGCCGGCGCCCGTTCACCGGAGATACGCCGGCCTCGACGACCTCCGCCATCCTGCGTGATGCGCCGCCCAGCATCGAGGCGTTACAGCCGAAGCTGCCACGACAGTTGGCCCGCATTATCGGTCAGTGTCTGGAAAAGAAGCCGGAAGCCCGCTTTCAGACCGCTCGGGACGTCCGCAATCAACTCCGCGCTTTGCAACGTGAGATCGACGTCGAAAGCTCGTCGTCCCCGAGCCAAGCACCATCGGCTCCGGCACCGACACGGGCGACTCGCTTCACTTTCCGCCCAGCCTGGCTCGGCGCCGCGGCGGCCGTCGTTGTTGTTGCTGCGCTGGTCTGGTGGCTGATCCCGGGAAACTCCTCGCCGACGGGTGACTCCGCAGCGACGACGCCGCGCGCCGACGGCCGCCAGCTCATCGCCGTGCTCCCGTTCGAGAACCTCGGACCGCCCGACAGGGAGTACTTCGCTGCCGGCATGACCGACGAGATCACCAGCCGGCTGGCTGCGGTCGACGGCATCGGCGTCACGTCGAGAACGACCGTCGTCGAGTACGACCGCGCCGGCAAGACTCTGAGCCAGATCGGCATCGAGCTGGGCGTCGACTACATACTCGAGGCAACCCTGCGCTGGCAGGAATCTCCCGACGGGGATGGCACGGTGCGATTCACGCCGCAGCTTATTCGTGTCGCCGACGACACGCATCTGTGGGCCGAAAACTACGACCGCGTCATCGAGAACATGTTCGCCGTGCAGTCGGAGATCGCCGAACGAGTGCTCGATCAAATCGGCGTCACGCTGCAAGCGTCGCAGCGCGCCACGCCGGAAGGGCGCGGCACCCCGAACCCCGCGGCCTACGACGCCTACCTACGCGGCAGCGAGTCTCTGGCAGCGGCCGACGAGCTGTACCAGGAGCGGTATCTGCAGGACGCGATCGCGTTCCTCGATGAGGCAGTGGCTCTCGATCCCGACTTCGCGCTTGCACACGCCAAATTGGCGGTGGCACACAACTTCGCGATCGGCATGTATTACGATCGTACGGAGTCACGCCAACAACGGGCGCGCGCCGCCGCGGAAGAAGCGTTGCGACTGGCGCCGGGCCTCCCCGAGGCGCACCTGGCGCTCGGCTACCTCTACAGCAACGAGCTCGAGTACGACCTCGCCCTTTCCGAGTACGAACTGGCGGCGCGCGGCCGGCCGGGTGACAGCCTCGTCTACCAGGCCATCGCCGAAAGCCACTGGTACGTGGGCAATACGGACGAGGCGATTGTGAACTACAGGAGGGCGTTCGCCCTCGATCCGCAGCGCGCCAACCTGTACTGCTCCACCGGGGGCGTGTACCGCATGACCGGAGAGTTCGAGGAGGCCGTCGACTACCACGACACCGCCGTCGCCATACGGCCTGAGCGGGCCTGCCCCCATTTCTGCCTCGCCTTCATCTACCTGAACGCTGAAGGACCGGAGCGCGCCCGGGCATACCTCGAAACCGTGCCCCCCGACATCGTGCGCGATGATTTTCCGCCGATCGACTACCCGTGGTTGCTGCTGGACATGATCGAAGAGCGCTACGATGAAGCTTTGCGGCGCCTCGATTCGGGCTCGGCGACGGCCTACAACTGGCGCCAGTTCTACCTCCCCAAATCGCTCCTGCGAGGACACGTATACGCGCTAACAGGTCAACCCGAGATGGCGCGCCAAGCTTTTGATGAAGCGCGCGCCGGACTGGAAGTCGAGCTGCTCGCTCGTCCCGGTGATTCCCGGTTGTACAGCGCCCTGGGCCTCGCCTACGCCGGCTTGGGCCGTAAAGACGATGCTATTCGCGAAGGTCGCCGCGGCGTCGCGCTGCTGCCCTACGAAAAAGACAAATTCGCCGGGCCGTACCGCCTCAAGGACATGGCGCAGATCTACGCCATGGTCGGCGAGACCGAGCAGGCGCTCGACGCCCTCGAAATTCTGATGAGCATTCCCTCCGAGATCCACATGCTCGAGATTACCCTCGACCCGTCCTGGCACTCCTTGCGCGACAACCCGCGTTTCCAGGCGTTGCAGAGGACCGACTAGGCTCGTCGCCGGCGGCTAGCTCACGTCCGACAGATCGCGCTCCCAGACCTCGCCGGGCAGCTCTTCCCCCCAGTCGTTCAGCGCCTCTTCGCCGACCTGCACGAAGCCCTTGCGGGCGTACATGCGGCGCGCCGTTTCGAGGGCCGGGGTGGTCCACAGCTCGATCTTGTCGAAGCCGGCGGCACGGCTGAACGCGATGCATTCGTCGACCAGCTTGGTGCCGACGCCGTGGCCGCGGGCCGTCGGCTCCACCAGCAGGCAACGCAGCCGCGCCACGTTGCCGCCGACGTCCGAGATGAATACACAGCCGGCGAACTCGCCGTCGATCTCGGCAATCCAGCCGCGCTCGCGCTCCGGGTCGAAGTTGCGCACAAAGTCGCCGAGCACAGTAGCGACGCTGGCTTCGAAGCGAACGTCCCAGCCCTGCTCCTCGGCGTACAGAACACCGTGACGGCTGATAACCGTGCCGATGTCGCCCACACGATGGGTGCGGATGACCAGGGAAGAATCGCTACCGGAAGACACCGGCCGCGTTCCTAGTGAAGAACACAGGTATCGGCGTAGATCGTCGCCCAGTCGGCCTTCATGCTCACGACCTGCCATCCGGAGCTCGTGGCTTGCTGCAGGATGTCGGCGTGGCTGTAGTCGAACTCGCGTTGCCCGTCGTCATGGTTCACGAGTAGGGCATGGCCGCTCACCGCCGCCACTTCGAGCATCTGCTGGTCGCCACCCGAATTGCCGGCCGCGAAGATCGGCGTCGCACCGACGCGCTCGCGAATGCGCTCTGCTTTGCCGGCGCCGTCGACGTGCGGCTCCCACCACGTGTCTGTGCGCTGGAAGCTGAACGATTGCCCTTGCGGCGCCAGCGCGAAAGCGACCATCGAGCCGATGACACGCTGCGGCGGCACATGCAGGCAGTCGACGCTGAAGGCGCGAATGTACTCTTGCTGCGAGTCCGAGGCCACGTAGACATGGAACTCATGTTCGAGAAACAGCTCGATGAGCTCGATCATCGGGCGATAAAACAGGCCGGCGTATAGACGGCCGGTCGGCTCGTGGGTCTCGCCTTCGAACATCCGACGAACCTCGTCGTGATACGTGGACAGCGTCTGGCCGTCGGCGGCGGCCAGGATAACCTCGTCGGCATTTGACCTGATGTAGCCCATGTCGTTGCCGGACACGGCGGTGAACGGCTGCTTGTCGCCGAGTGACGGGTCCGACGCCAGCCTCTGGCGGAGCACGAAGACGGCCGCCACGACCTCCAGGTAGTCCGGGCGCTCGATGACGAGCGTACCGTCGAGGTCGAAGACGGCAATTCGCTCCGCGACGGGCACGAACGACGCTCCGCTTGCGTCGGTGACCCCGCGGACGAAATCGAGCAGCGTCCACTTGCTCGCCGTGTCGTTCCACGACGCGAGCTCGACCTCCGGCGCGTTGGCGCCGGGTTCACCTGCCGTCCCGGGTGCACCGCTCTCGGCGGCGCAGCCGGCGGCAAGGAAAGCAACGAGAAGCGCGGGCGCGACCCGTTGACTACGAGCTCCTGCCGGCTGGTTGTGTCGCTGGGCCTTCATTTGACTCTCCTCATCGAGACGGAAGGATCGATCGCCGCTAACACTATCTCCATGGAAAGTCTTCGGCCAATTGACGCTGATCCCGCCTTCTCCTCCAGAAACTCGGCAGCCCGTCACGGTCCAGGGGAACGAGTGGCGCGGAGCTCGTCGAGCGAATAGAAGGTGCCGCGCCAACGGATCCCGCCGCGCCGGTACGTGAGGAACAAGGCGCGCAGGTACGCGTAGATCACCAACGGCATGGCTACCGGGAGCAGGAACGCCATCCACCAGCGCAGGCTGCCACCTTGAAACAACACCATCTGGCCGGCGAGCAACAGCGCCACGATCGTGAGGTTGAGCCACAGGGTGGCGCCGCCGGTCACGAAAATCGCCACGAACGGCCAGCAGATGAACAGTAACTGTACCGGAGCACCCGCCAGCAACTTCCACGACGCGTAGTCGACCGCTGCCAGCGAGTTCTTCTCGAGGCCGCGAAAGGCTTCGCCCAGGCTCGGATACCACTCCACCGCCACCATGCCGCCGGCGACGCCGAACCCCTGTCGCAATCCGTGGTCGCGCAGCAGAGCGGCCAGTCTGAGGTCGTCGTCGGGCCGCAGGGCGATGGGCATGTGACCGCCGGCGTCCCGATACGCCGACGCACGAACCAGGTTGAAGGCCCCCACCCCGACCGTCGCCGAGCTGTTCGGATCGCCCATGCGCCAGGGCCGCATGTAGCCCATGAAGCTCACCGCAAAGGCGATCACGAACATCTCCACGGCCACGCTCGGCGTGTGCACGTCGGCGGCGATCGTGAGGTGATCGAGCTGATCGGCGAGCATGCAGGTCACCGCCCGCTGCAGCACGGTCGGCTCGAACATCACGTCGGCGTCGGTGAAGAGAATCAGCTCGCCGGTGGCGCGCTCGGCGGCGATGTGGAGCGCGTGGTTCTTGCCCAACCAGCCGGCGGGCAGCTCGGTAACGTGGATCACCTGGAGGCGCGCGTCACCGGCGGCCAGCTCGTCGAGTATGACGCCCGTACGATCCTCGGATCGGTCGTCGACGGCGATGATCTCGAGGTCGGGGTAGTCGAGGGCCAGCACCGAGCGCATGGCGGCGGCGAGATTGCGCTCCTCATTTCGTGCGGGCACCACGACCGTCACGCGCGGCAACTTCGATATCTGCTCGGCCGACGGCAACGGCGTTTGGTCGACGTACAGCACGAACTTGGCGCCGGTGATGATGTCGAGCCCCAGGATCAGCCAGGCAGCCAACGACACCGCGGCGACAACGAGAAGTGTGGTTTCCATACGGGGAGGGTAACGCTACACGCGATATTCAGCGTATGAAGAACGTCGCCGGCTCGTCGAACAGATCGGAAGCCCGGCGCGTCGACGGCGGCGACGATCGTTACCCCGTCGACAGGGGTCAGCGGCCGCACCGCAACGCTCCCCAAGCGCGCGGGGCATCCTGATCGGCTATTCTTTAAACATTGTTTAAACGAAGCAAGCCCTGCGGGCATCTCAACAAACAGCAACGACCGCGAGACATCACAGGTCCGGCGCGCCGGACCGATTGACGAGCCTGACCATGAGCAAGCGATACCTGGGAACCTTCGAGCAGGTGGTACTGCTGGCGCTGGCAGGCGCCAAAGGCGAAGCCGACGGCATGTCGATCGTCGAGGCGATCGAATCGACCACCGGGCGCGAAGTTTCGGTGCCGGCGGTGTACGTGACCCTCAAGCGCCTCGAAAAGAAGAGCTTGGTGAAATCCGAGGTGCGGCCCGGCGACGACGGCCCACCGAACCGCAAGCACTTCACGCTACAGCCGGCGGGGATCGCCGAGCTCGCCAAGGCCAAGGAGTTGCTCGACAGCCTGTGGATGCGGGTGCGCCTCGAGCAGCTCGGTGACAAAGCATGAGGCCCACGGTGCTGCCGAGGGCAGGCGTGTGGTTGTTGCGCCGTTTCGTCGACCCCGAGATTCGCGATTGGTTGATTGGGGATATCGAGTGCCGCTACGCCCGCCTGCGGGTGCAGGGCGGCACCCTGCGGGCACATCACTGGTTCTGGAAGCAGGTCGTCTACGGCCTGCTGTCAACAAGTCCGCAAGACCCCGTCACCATCCGCCGCTCGATCAGGAGACCCGACATGAGCCTCACGAATTTTGGTAGCGACCTGGCTCGCGACTTGCGCTTTTCGCTACGCGAGCTCCTTTTCAAACACCCGGGGCCCGCGGCGATCGCGGTGCTGACGCTGGCGTTGGGAATCGGCGCCAACACCGCCATCTTCAGCATTCTGAACGCGGTCCTGTTGCAGCCGCTGCCGTTCGCCGACACCGACAAGCTGGCGATGATCTGGCGCGACACGGCCCGTGGCGAGACGACCTGGATTTCGGCGGCCGAGTTTCTCGACTATCGTGACGAGCTCGCGCCGGTACTCGAGGTGGCGACGTTCACCGATCAGAACGTCAATCTCACCGGCGACGGCGCACCGCTACGGGCGCTGGCGGCCGCGGTGTCGAGCAACTACTTCGACGTCCTCGGCGTCGAGGCAAGCCTCGGCCGAACGTTCACCGCCACCGAGGAAGGCCCTGATGCCGAGCCCATCGCCCTGATCAGCGACGGGTTGTGGCGCAGCTATTACGGCGCCGATCCGAGTGTCGTGGGGCGCGACGTCCTCGTGAGCGGTACTCCCCGCACGGTGGTCGGGGTGCTGCCCCCGGGACTGCGCCTGCCGGTTGACTACCGGCAGGAAACGCGCACCGAGCTGTACGTACCAATGCCTTACGACCGGTCCAACGTGCCGCAGCGCGGCGACCGCGGCTGGCACGCGGTGACGCGCTTGACCGCAGGCACGACGATGGCAGATGCCCGGCAGGCGCTCGACGGGCTGCACGATCGCTGGCAACAGGAAGGCCTGTTCGGTAGCGGCGACTACACCAGCCCCGGGCTGGTGAACATCGAGACGTTCCTGTTCGGCGAGGTGCGTCCCATGCTGCTGCTCCTTGCCGGCGCCGCCGGCTTCGTGCTGGCAATCGCCTGCGCCAACGTCGCCAGCCTCATGCTGGCGCGCGGCGAGTCGCGGCGCCGCGAAATCGGCGTACGCGTGGCGCTCGGCGCCGGCCGCCTGCGGGTCGTCCGTCAGGTGCTCACGGAGAGCTTGGTGCTGGCGCTGTTGGGGGGCGGTCTGGCAGTGCTCATTACCTCCTTCGCGCTCCAACTGGTACGCCGCTGGGGTCCCGCGCACGTGCCTCGCCTGGCAGAGATCGGCGTCGACGGTTCGCTGTTGGTCATCGCCCTCGGCGTTTCGCTGGTCACCGGCGTGCTGTTCGGCATCTTGCCGGCGGCCCACGCCGCCGGCGCCCAGCCCAAGGACCTACTGGCGGAAACGGCACAGGGGCGTGGACGACAGCGCCAGGCGCTGCGGCGCGGCTTGGTGGTCGCCGAGTTGGCACTGGCGGTGATGCTGGCGGTGGGCGCCATGCTCATGGTGCGGAGCTTCACGCATGTGCGCTCGCTCGACCTCGGCTTCGATCCTTCGAATGTGCTGACGCTGCGCCTCGAGCTACCCGACGGAACCTACGACGACGCGGCTGTGCGAACCGCTTTTTGGAGGGAGGTTATCGACAGGATCGAGGCGCTGCCCGGAGTCGAGGTGGCAGGTGCGGCGCGGCGCCTGCCGCTGACGTCGCGCGTGGGCGATTGGTCGATCACCATCGAGGGTCGCGAAAAGGCGCCGGGGGAAAATCCGAACGGCGACTTCCAGGTCGTCATGCCGGGGTACTTCGAGGCCATGCGCGCCGAGTTGGCGCACGGTCGCCTGCTATCCGCTGCGGACCGAGCCGACACCGTGCCCGTGGTGGTCATCAGCGAGGCGATGGCAGCAACCTACTGGCCGGGCGAGGAGGCGCTCGGCAAGCGCTTCCGCATCGGCGACGAGGAAACACCGTGGTACGAGATCGTCGGCATCGTGCGGGGCATGAAGCACAACACCGTGCTCGAAGGTCCCCGCACCGAGATGTATCACGCCGTACCGCAATGGGGCCTGGCGGCCGAAGTGCCGTGGGGCATGAGCCTGGTGATCCGCACCCAAGGCGATGGGCGCGCGCTCGTCGAACCGGTACGGCGCCAGATCGCCGCGCTCGACCCGAGCCTGCCGGTTGCCGACGTGCGCACCATGGAAGAGGTCGTCGCCAACGCCACCGCTGATACCCGATTCACGATGGGGCTGCTGGCGACGTTCGGCGCCGTCGCGCTGCTGCTGGCAGCCACCGGCATCTACGGCGTCGTGAGTTACTCCGTGCGCCAGCGCACGCGCGAGATCGGCATCCGTATGGCGATCGGCGCCGTGACCTCCCGCGTGCTCGCCGACGTGGTTCGCGACAGCGTTACGTCTCTAGCGCTGGGCGTGACACTGGGAGTGGCCGGCGCCCTGGCGCTGGGCGGTTCGATCGCCCGGCTATTGGTGGGCGTCGAGCCCACGGACCCGCTCACCTACGCGATAGTCATCGGTACGGTCGTCGGGGTGACGCTGCTGGCGGCGCTGGTGCCGGCGCGGCGAGCGGCGACCATCGACCCGGTGGTGGCGTTGCGGAACGAGTGATACGACGGGGCGTGTCGACCTAGGGAGCGACCCGGAAGCGCCTTCTCTTGCCAATCCGGTAGATCGAGAAGTCTTTCTCGTCGGTCGTGAACACGAGGTCGGTGTCGAGGTCCTCGGCGAGAACGACGAGGGTCGCGTCCGCGTAGTCCATCGGCACGTTGCGGTAGCGTTCGACCAGTTCGCGGCAGCGTCCGAGAGCAGCGCGGGACTGCGGCACCAGCGTGGCACCGCCGGCCAGAAAGAAATCCAGGCACGCGGTCCGGCCGCCCTGAGCGCCGCCGAGCAGGTGGGAAGCCTCCGTCAAGACGGCCTCCGTGCTCACCACGGCGCCATGCCAACCGTCGAAGAACGCAGCGAAAGCGTCGTGGTTGCGCTGACTCCGATCGAGCAGTGTAATCAGCGCCCCGGCATCGAGCAGCAGGCTCATCCGTCCCGCTGCAAGGTTTCCAGAACGTACTCGCGATGTCTCTCGGCGAGGTCCGGTATCCCGGACTCCAGGG
>CBDUXW010000087.1:0-9401 GCA_965371275.1 uncultured bacterium
CCATGAACGAACAAGCAATGAAGGACACTGAGCAAGGACTGTGGCGCGACCTGCGTGGCGCCTTTCGTGGCACCCACCACCACGACTACACCAGCGGTCCGATCGGCCGCGCCGTGCTTCTGCTCGCCGTCCCGATGGTGCTGGAAACCGTCGCCGAGTCGATCTTCGCCGTCGTCGACGTGTATTTCGTCATCAAGCTTGGAGCTTGGGCCGCGGCAACCGTTGCCCTGACCGAGTCGATGCTGACGCTGATCTATACGGTCGCCATGGGGTTGTCGATCGGCGTGACCGCCATGGTGGCGCGGCGCATCGGCGAGAACGACCAGGACGGCGCCGCCCGCGCGGCGGTACAGGCGATCGCGCTCGGTGTCGTGCTGGCCGGGGTGATCGGCTTGATCGGCTTCGTGTTCGCCGAGGACCTTCTCCGCGTGATGGGCGCCGACGACCGGATGATCGCCGAAGGCGTCCCGTACACCCGCATCATGCTGGCCGGCAACGGCACGGTGCTGCTGCTCTTCCTGATCAACGCGGCGTTCCGCGGCGCCGGCGACGCGGTCATCGCCATGCGCGTGCTGTGGATCGCCAACGGCATCAACGTGTTTCTCGATCCTGCCTTGATCTTCGGCTGGGGGATTTTCCCGGAGCTCGGCATTCAAGGGGCGGCGATCGCCACCAATATCGGCCGCGGCACGGCCGTCGCCGCGCAGCTCTGGTGGCTGGCCCGCGCCGGCGGCCGGCTGTCGGTAGGTTGGCAACACGTGCAGGTGGTCCCGGCAATCATGCTGCGGCTGTGGCGATTGTCGGCCACCGGCATGTTCCAGGTATTCATCGGGATGGCCAGCTGGGTCGGTCTAATTCGAATTCTGGCGGGCTTCGGCGCCGAGGCGTTGGCCGGCTATGCCATCGGCATCCGACTGATCGTCTTTGCGCTATTGCCGAGCTGGGGAATGAGCAACGCCGCGGCGACCATGGTCGGCCAGGCTCTGGGGGCCGAAAAACCCGAGCGCGCCGAGCGCGCCGTCTGGATCGCCGGCTTCTACAACATGCTGTTCCTGGGTGGAGTCGGCGTGATCTTCTTCGTGTTCGCGCCGACCATCGTGATGTTCTTCGTCGGCGTCGGCGATCCGGCGCGCGCCGCGGAGGTTACCGAGGTCGTGCGTTGGGGCGTCCTGTGCCTGCGCATCGTTTCGCTCGGCTTCCCGTTCTACGCCTACGGCATGGTGCTGACGCAGTCGTTCAACGGCGCCGGCGACGCGTGGACACCGACCTACATCAACCTGTTCATTTTCTGGCTCTTCGAGCTGCCGGCGGCGTATTGGATGGCCTACTCGTCGGGTCTCGGGCCGATCGGTGTGTTCGTCGCCATGACGGCGTCATTCTCGATGCTCGCCGTGGTCAGCGGCCTGATCTTCAAGCGCGGAAGCTGGAAGCAGAAGGTGGTGTAGGCATCACCGAATTGCTCCCGGCACGGAGCGCCTACCCTGGCTCGGCGTTCACCCGGCATCGGCACGCGATTCTACAGACTGCGGCTGCACGCGACAACAGCGGGGAACAGGACTCGAGTCAGGCGTTCGCGTGGCGCGCCGTCTAGTACGATCTGCCCATGAGCAAGCCGCTATGGACGCCGTCGGCGCAACGTGTCGCCGACGCCAACCTGACTGCTTTCATGGCCCTCGCCAACGAGAACTGGGGCCTGGAGCTGGACTCGTACGCATCGCTGTACCAATGGTCCACCACCAAGATGGACCAGTTCTGGGCCACGGTGTGGGATTCGTGCGGCGTGGTAGCGGAAACGCGTGGCGACGACGTGTTGGTCGACGCCGACCGGATGCCGGGCGCCCGTTTCTTTCCGCAAGCGCGGCTGAACTTCGCCGAGAACCTGTTACGCGGCGGCGCCACCGGTGCGCCGGACACCGCTGACGCGCTGGTGTTCTGGGGGGAGGACGCCGTGCGACGGCGGCTTGCCTACGGCGAGCTGCGGGCACGGGTCGGGCAGTTGAGCCGGGCGCTGGACAAAATGGGCGTCGGGCCCGGCGACCGGGTGGCGGCGTTCCTGCCCAACATGCCTGAGGCGATCATCGGCATGTTGGCGACGGCGGCGCGCGGCGCCGTGTGGTCGAGCTGCTCGCCCGATTTCGGCGTGCAGGGAGTCGTCGATCGCTTCGGCCAGATCGAGCCGACGGTGCTGATCTGCGCAGACGGCTATCGGTTCAAAGGGAAGTGGATCGATTCGCTCGGTCGCGTGGCGCGGTTCCTGCCGCAATTGCCGAGCCTACGGCACGTGATCGTAACCGGTTACGCCGGCGACACTCCCGATCTGTCCGCTCTGCACGCGGCCCTCGCCGACGAGCCGGATCGTGGCGCGAGCGGCCCGCTCCAGGTGCACGCTCTTGACGACGTCTGTGCGGGCCACCAAGGCGACGACATCGAGCTCAATCAGCTTCCGTTCGACCATCCGCTGTACATCCTGTACTCGTCGGGAACGACGGGGAAGCCGAAGTGCATCGTGCACGGCGCAGGCGGCACGCTGCTCAAGCACCTCTACGAGCACCAGCTCATGTGCAACGTGAAGGCGGGCGATCGGATCTTTTACTTCACCACCTGCGGCTGGATGATGTGGAACTGGTTGGCGTCCGGGTTGGCTTCGGGCGCCACCCTGCTGCTGTACGACGGCAACCCCGTGTATCCGGCCACGACGGTGCTGTTCGACCTCGCCGACGAGGAACGCATGACCCTGCTCGGCACGTCCGCGAAGTTCATCGACGCACTACGTAACGCCGACGCGACGCCGGCCGCAAGCCACGACCTGGCGGCGCTGCAAACCCTCACGTCGACAGGCTCTCCGCTCGGTCCCGAGGGATTCGACTACGTGTACGAGCACATCAAGAAAGACCTCTGCCTGAGCTCCATATCCGGCGGCACCGACATCGTCGGCTGCTTCGTGGGCGGCAACCCGATCGGCCCGGTGTGGCGCGGCGAAATCCAGGCGCGCTCGCTCGGCATGGCGGTCGAGGTGTTCGACGAGGAGGGACATCCGGTGTCGGAGGAGAAGGGCGAGCTGGTATGCACGAAGCCCTTTCCTTCAATGCCGGTGGCTTTCTGGAACGATGACGACGGAGCTCGCTACCGGGCGGCGTACTTCGAGCGCTTCCCCGATGTCTGGTGGCACGGCGACTTCGCGGAAATCACCGAACACGACGGCGTAATCATTTACGGGCGCTCCGACGCCACCCTCAACCCGGGAGGCGTCCGCATCGGGACGGCCGAAATTTACCGACAGGTCGAGCTGCTCGGCGAGGTCGAAGAAGCGATCGTGATCGGGCAGGAGTGGGGCAACGACGTTCGCATCGTGCTGTTCGTGAAGCTCGCCGGCGGCAGCGAGCTCACCGACGAGCTCATCGACAAGATCAGACAACAGATCCGTGCCGGCGCCAGCCCGCGCCACGTTCCCGACAAGATTCTCGAGGTCGCCGACATTCCGCGCACCAAGAGCGGCAAGATCACCGAACTCGCGGTGCGTGACGTCGTCCACGGGCGGCCGGTGAAGAACAGAGAAGCGCTTGCCAACCCGGAGGCGTTGGCGCTGTTCGCCGACCGGCCGGAGCTGGCCGACGCATAACGCACTTTTTCGCCTGCTGTTGCCACACCCGCAGCCGGGGAATCAGCGCATCGTGCTGAGCAAGCGCTCCAGGTCGCGGATCAATTGATCGAGATCCTCGCCCAGCTCCTCGTGCCGGGCGTATGCGTAATCACCGGGCCGCTGGTCGGCGCTGTTGAGATTGCCGAACAAGTACGACAGCTGGTCGAGCAGCATCGGCGGCGAGTAACGGCGCGGCGCCGTGTTGAGCAGCACGTCGATCGCTTCGAGCTGATCGTCCAGGGCTCGCGCGGCATCGGTTTCCGCACCTGACAGCTCGTCGCGTGCTTGTCGCAGCTTGAGCGCCGCGAGCCGCGCATTGCTCAACGTGTCGCGAACCTGTAGTCCGAATGCCGCCTGCTCGGCAACGTCTGCGGTCGTGATGCCTTCACGCGCGACGCGCGGATCCATCAGCACCTCGAATGTACGGCTCGCGCTCCAATCGCCGCTGCTCATTCGCGCCGTGTACGTGCCTGGCGGTACCATCGGGCCGCCACCGCCACGGCCGCCGCCGCGGCCGCCGCCGCCGCCACTGCGCGGCGCCGACCAGGGTCCCGCGTGGCGCAGATCCCAGACCACCCGATGCGCGCCTGCGTCCTTGGGCAGGGGCGGCGTACCGATGCGCTCCAGGCGCCACTCGCGCATGCTGGGCTCTTCGGGGATGACGAACTGCACGCCTGAGGCCGAGCTCGTGAAACCGCGCACCAAGTTGCCGTCGATGTCGAGGATCTCGAGCGTCAGATCGCCGGCGGGCTCGCGGGCCAGGAAGTAGTCGATGTAGGCGCCCGTCGGCGCATACTGCGGCGCCGCCGGTCCGCCGCCGCCGCGGCCGCCGCCGCGGCCGCCGCTGCGCAGCCGATATGTCTCTTCGATCTCGAACAAGTGCGCGTTGGAGCTCGCCATCGCGGCGTTAATTTCATGCAGGGGCGTAACGTCGTACATGATCCAGAAGCTACGACCCATGGTCGAGAGCACCAGATCGTTGTGGACGCGCTTGATGTCGGTAATCGGCGTGTGCGGCAGGTTCTGCTGGAACGGCTGCCAGTGACCACCGTCGTCGAACGAGATATACATGCCGAACTCGGTGCCGGCATACAGCAAGCCCTCGCGCGCCGGGTCCTCGCGGACCACGTGGACAGGCTCATCGCCGGGGATCCCGTTGCTACCGGTGGCAATGCGTGTCCAGCTCTGCCCGTAGTCGGTGGTCCTGTAAACATGCGGTGCGAAGTCACCGACTTGGTAACGCAAGATCGACACGTACGTCTTGGCCGGATCGTGCGGTGAGACTTCGATCGTCTGCACGCGGCCGTACGGCCCCATCTCCGGCGTCACGTCGGTCCACGTGGCGCCGTTGTCGCGGGTTACATGAACCGGACCATCGTTGGCGCCGGCCCAGATAACGCCCGGCTCGTGCGGTGATTCCTGAATGTCGTAGAGCACGGCGAAGTGCTCTTCGCCGGTCACGTCGATGGTGATCGGCCCACCCGAGACCATTTGGGTTTCGGGTGCAAAGGCCGTCAGGTCGGGGGAGATCGTTTCCCAGGTCACGCCGCCGTCTTCGGTGACGTGAACGAACTGGGAGCCGTGGTACACCCGGTTCGGGTCGTGCGGCGATACGTGAATCGGAACGACGCGCTGAAAACGGAACGCCAGGTCGGCGGGGTTGCGTCCGTACAGGTTCCAGAAGCCGACGTAGTACTGCTGTTCCTGGCCCGTCCGCCGATTCCACACGCCGAATCGTCCCTTGCAGTTGGCGTACACGATGTCCGGGTCTCCCGGCTTGGGAACCACGGGGCCGGTTTCACAGCCGCCGTGCGACTCCCACGTCGCCGTGTCGCCGCCGGCCAATCCACTGACCCGCATGCTCGGCACCGAGATCGTCGAGTTGTCCTGCTGCCCGGCGTACAGGCGATAGGGGAAGTCGTCGGAGATATCGACCTGATACAGCTCGGCGGTCGGCTGATTGCTCTGCGTCGACCAGGTCTGCCCGCCGTCGCGGCTGACGTTGGCGCCGCCGTCGTTGCTCTGCACCATCAGATCGGGATTCTCGGGATTCACCCACAGGTCGTGGTTGTCGCCGTGCGGCGTGCGTTGCGAGCTCCAGGTGAGACCGCCGTCGACCGACTTGTAGAAGCCCTCGGCCGCCGCCCACAGCGTGTCGGGGTCGGTCGGATGAGCGTGAAGATTGTTGTAGTAGAACGGCCGGTTGCGGATCGGCTGGAAGTCGCTCACCAGTCGCCAGCTTTCGCCGCGGTCGTCGGAGCGAAACACGCCGCCCTCGGGATTCGGCGCCTCGATCAGCGCGTACACCCGGTTCGGGTCGGCGGCCGAAACCGCCAGGTCGCTCTTGCCGCGCAACCCGGTCGGCAGACCGTCGGTGACCTGGTTCCACGTGTCGCCACCGTCGGTCGACTTCCAGATGCCGCCCTCCATGCCGCCCGAGACGATCGTCCAGGGCTTACGCTCTGCCTCCCACATGCCGGCGTAGATCGTGTTGGAATCGTCGGGCGCGAACTCCAGATCTACCGCGCCTGTGCGCTCCGAAACAAACAGCACATGCTCCCAGGTGTCGCCGCCGTCGTCGCTCCGGTACACGCCGCGTTCCGGATTGGGCGCGAACGGATTGCCGATCGCGGCGACGTAGACCAGATCAGGGTTGCTCGGGTGGATGCGCACCGCCCCGGAGTTACCGGTGTTTTCGAGGCCTAGGTGCTCCCAGGTGCGACCGGCGTCGGTGGACTTGTACACGCCCGTGCCGATGATCACATTGCTGCGCAGCCCGTCGGATCCCGTCGACACGTACACGATGTTCGGATCGGACTCGGCCACGGCGATGGCGCCGATCGAGCCGGTGCGGAAATAACCGTCGGAGATCGGCCGCCAGTTCAGGCCGTAGTCCGTGGTCTTCCACACGCCTCCTCCCGTGGCGCCCATATAGAACGTCGATGGCTGCGAGCGGTGTCCCGCCACTGCGGTCGCTCGACCGCCGCGCGACGGACCTACCATGCGGTATTCCAGGGCCGAGAACAGCTCCGGCGCCACGGTCTCGTTGGAAATCTGGGGCGCCGACGGGCCGGGCTGCCCGGCCACGAATCCAGCCTGGCCGATGGCCAGTGCAGATACGATCACTATCAGAGAAGTCTTGCTGCGCATTGCGTCGAGTCTCCTGAGCGGCCGGCACACAAGCAACAAGTAGGCTGCGCCGACACGAAGTGCGAAATTCGTGGGGATGCGGGAAATCTACCGGCGGGCCCCGCAAGAAACAACAGAACAGGCGGCATATGAGCGACGGCGCGGCTTAACGCTCGCCGGCGGGGATCTTCAGCAACTGGCCCGGGAAAATCTGCGTCGACCGTAGGCCGTTGGCGCGCTGAATGGCCTCAGGAGTCGTGTCGTACTCCCGAGAGATTCGCCACAGCGTGTCGCGGCGGCGCACGCGATATGTGGTGTCCTGGTCGATCGAGGCGGTCACCATTGAGGCCTGGGTGTTGGTGAGTCGCGCCACGTACGCCGTGTACGGATTCGGATACAGGGCGACGTGGTAGTGAGCGGGGCTGGTTTCGCGCGTCGCGTCGAGAACGCTTGCACCCTCCAGGTAGAGCAGGGTGTCCTCGAGCCAATCGCGGCACGGACCCGGATACGGGCGCCTCAGGTCGATCGCCATCCCGGTTGGATGCACCGAGCGACGCGACGCGTTGCGCGGCTGATTGCTGATCGGCCGCGTCAGGCTCGTGACGACCAGTTGCTCGCCGCAGGCTCGCCGGTACTGCGCCGATAAGCGTTCGATGAACAGCTTGACGGCGGGACGAGCGACGGCGAACGAAACAGCCTTCAACGAGTAGTTGTCATTGCCGCGAATCGCCACCAGATAATCAGCGCTGACGAACCGCTGAACGTGCGTCGCGTCGCGCAAGAACGTGAATTCGTGGAGCTGTGCCTGCCGGTTCTGACGATCGAGGGAAGCGCTGCTGCCGCGCAGGCTCTGGCCGAGAGCGGCGTTCGCCGTCGTCAGCACGAGAAACACGGCGATCACGGCGGCGGACACGAGCGGCCGTCGGGCTGCGGACAAACCTCGCATGGCAAGACTCTTTCCCTGCTACGTTACGAGATACGCACCCACCCATAAGAAACAGAGTGGGGCTCGCGCCGAACAAGGCCTCCCAATCGGCGCGACGGCAACAGAGCGTAACAAGTAAAGCCGCGCGTGCGATACCCCCGCCGACGTGGCGACGCGCAGCGGCAAGCCTGAGACAGCCCGACACTCGCGCCGCATCCGGGCGTCGTGAAGTACGGCCGGCAGGCCGTTTGCCACGGCCTGCTAGTCTAGCCGGATGAGCGAATTCGACGCCTCTCCCGGCGACCAGGCACTCATTGATTTCACCCGCTCTCTCGTGCGCCTGAAGAGCGTCCTGGGCGACGAGAGCAGGGTGGCGGATTGCGTTTCCCGGGAGATGCGGCGGCTGTTGTTCGATCATGTCGAGATCGACGCAACCGGCAACGCCGTCGGCGTCGTGCGCGGCCAGCACGACGGCCCGACGCTGCTGTTCGACGCCCACATGGACACCGTCGACGTGCTGCCCGCCGACGCCTGGACCGTGGATCCGTTCGGCGGCAACCTCGTCGACGATCGCATTTACGGGCGCGGCACCTCCGACATGAAGGGGGCACTGGCCGCCATGGTGCATGCGGCTGCCGGACTGCAACGCGCCGAGTTGCACGGCCGGGTCGTCGTCTCGGCGTCCGTCGGTGAGGAATTGATCGAAGGCGCTGCGCTACGTGCAGTCATGGAGAATCACCCCCCCGACTACGTGGTCATCGGCGAGGCCTCGGGCCTCGATGTGGTGCGCGCCGGCCGTGGTCGTGCCGAGTTCGTCGTCGAGACGCAGGGCCGACCGTCTCACGCCTCACTGCCGCACGAGGGCGTCAACGCGGTGCACGTGATGGCCGCCGTAATGACCGAGATCGAAGGCATCCCCATGCCCGAGGACACGTTTGTCGGTCGCGGCGTCATGTGCCTGACCGACATCATCTCGGTCCCCTACCCGGCCCATTCCGTTGTACCGAGCGGTTGTCGGGCCACGTACGAGCGCCGTTTGGTGCCCGGTGAAACGCTGGACGACGTGGAAGCCCAGCTCGGCGAGGCCTGCGGGCGCGCCAACGCTGCCGACACGAGTATCGAGCTCGCCGTCACCGACTACCGGACCTACACGGGGGTCACCTGGAACCAGCCCAAATGGTTCCCGGCCTGGCAGCTCGATGAGGATCATGACCTGGTACAAGGCGCCTTGCGCGGCTTGCGCAGCGCCGGCTTCGATCCGGCGCAAACGAGCTATCAGTTTTGCACCAACGCGGCGCACAGCGCCGGTGTGGCCGGCGTGCCGACGATCGGATTCGGCCCGTCGAGCGAGTTGCTCGCCCATGTAATCGACGAATACATCGAAACCGAGCAACTCACCCGGGCCCGCGCCGGCTACGCGGCGATCAGCGCCAGCTTGCTCGGTAACTCCCGATCGTGAAAAGCTGTCGCCCACCCGCCCCCTGGCAGGTGCAAGAAACTCTCCGGGAACGCGCCCGGATCCTGCGGGGTAGAGGCAAGAAACGAGGAGGAGCAAACCGTGATCAGCCGACGGAAGCTGTTGGTCGGATCAGCCGCCGCTTGTGCCCTTGCCGCCGTCGACCTGCCGCGAGCCGTGGCTCGAGGACGCCTGCTGCGCCCGCGATTTTCCGACTATCCGTTCACGCTCGGTGTCGCCTCCGGCGACCC
>CBDUXW010000088.1:0-9368 GCA_965371275.1 uncultured bacterium
CCCCGGAAGGACGACTTCATGAGAAGCTCCCGCGCCGTCGCGGCTCTGCTTGCCCTCTGCGTCATATCCGTCGCACCCGTCGCGCCCGTCACCGGCGCGCCCGGACGCGTCGCCGCGACGCAGCTACCCGCCGGGTTCGAGGTGTTGCGTACCCTCGAGATCGGGCGAGCACCCCACGGCATCCGCTTCAGCGCCGACGGCAACACGGCGTATGTGGCGCTCAGCGGCGACGACGAGATCGCGGTGGTCGAACTGGAAACGATGCGGGTGGTCGATCGCTGGGCCTCGGAAGACACGCCGCTCGACCTGATCGCTCTCGAGTCCGGCGGCTGGGCGGTAACCCAGTTCCGCGGCGAATCCGTGATCAGCAGTGGAACCTCGGGCGCGTCGCGCACCTGGGCCGTCGGCGCGTCGCCATCGTTGTTCGGCGCCCGCATCGTCGACGGCATCGCACCGCTGGTGAGCGAGTTCGCCGACCAGCTCACCCTCTTCGATGTGCGCAGCGGCGAGATCGCAGCGACCTATCCGACCGGCAAGCGACCCTACCCGGCGGAGATCACCGCCGACGGTGTGCTGGCGTTCGTACCGAACCGTGACGCCGGAACCGTTTCGGTCATCGACCTGCTCGCAGGAAGCGGGTTGGCCGAGGTCACCGTATGCACACAACCCGAAGGCGGCGCCCTGACGGCCGACGATGTCTCCTACATCGTTGCCTGCGGCGGCAGCAACGAGCTTGTGTACGTCAACACCGCATCATTCGAGGTGACGGCACGGGTGGGAGGCGTCGGCCCACGGCCGTTCTCGGTAGCGGTCACGGCGGACGGTCGCTTCGGCGTCGCCATCAACGCCGGCGGCACGACGGTGTCGATTCTCGACGTTCAGGCTCGGGAGATCGTGGGTGAGTTGGGCGTCGGCGAGCAGCCGATCGTGGTGCGCATGCACCCGGACGGTCGCCGTGCCTTCGTCTCCAGCGAGGTCTCCGGCACACTCACCGAAATCGCCCTACCCTCCGTCGACGAGCCGGAGCACGGCGACGCCCGCACCGAGGTGGTCGTGTTCGGCATGATCCACGGCTCGCATCGCACCAGCGAGCAATATGGCATCGAGGTCCTGCGCGACGCCATCCGCGCCGTCGGCCCCGACGCCGTCCTGGTGGAGATCCCGCCCAACCGTTTCGAGGCTGCCGCCGCGGAGTTCGCCGCCAACGGGCAAATCGTCGAGCCGCGGGTGGTGCGGTTCCCGGAATACATCGACGTGCTCTTTCCGTTGACGCGCGAGATGGACTTCGAAATCGTCCCCACCGCCGGCTGGACGCTACCGATGTCGGACCATCGCAACGCCGTGCTTCGCGCGATCGAGGAAGACCCGAGCCGGGCCGACGACTGGGCCGCGTACGAAGCCGCCAACGCTGCCGGCGCAGCGGCGGCGCGCGCCGGCGGCGCCGACGACGATCCGCAATGGATACACACCGACGCTTACGACGACGCTCAGGAGATCGGCCTGAGCGTGTACGACCGCCTCTTCAACGACGAGAGCGGGCCCGGCGGCTGGGAGAACATCAACCGGGCGCATTACGCCAACATCGCCCGCGCCCTGGATCGCGTCGCCGGCGCCGGCGGGCGCGTCCTGATCACCTACGGCGCCGGCCACAAGGGCTGGTTTCTCCGCCAACTGCGGCAGCGCGACGACATCGAGCTACTCGACGCCCGCCAGTTCTTCGCTCGCTAGATTCCAGAAACGCGCGGAGCACCAAACTGGCGGTCGAATCCGAGCAAGTAGGTGAAAAGAAGATTTATTTATCTTATTATCGGTTCTCAGGTTCGCGAACTGGAACGCTGAACCCGGGGCGGACTGGGAGGCTCAAACTCCTCGACCCGGGGAGGGGAGGCCGGTGCAGCCTGCAGCGCTTGTCACGACGCTCTTGGTTTCGACGCTATCCGCCGGCGTCGACCAAAGCCCGGGGAACACAGCGCGCGCCGCCCAGAGCTCCTCTGGGCCCGCCTCTATCAACGAAGCTGAGAGCCGACGGTATTTCACCATCGCCCGCATGAGCTCGGCGATCGCTGTCGACGGCGTCTTGGACGACGCCGCATGGCAGGGCGCCCTGGCGATCGACCTGCCCTACGAATGGTTCCCAAGCGACAACGGTGCGCCGCCGGTGGACACGATTTGCCTGTTGACCTACGACGACCACAACCTCTACGTCGGCGTTCGTGCGTTTGATCCTTCGCCCGAAGATATCCGCGCACACCTGTGGGATCGCGACCAAATCAGCAACCTCGTCAGCGACGACCACATCATGTTGACGATCGATACGTTCGGTGACGAGCGGCAGGCCTTCAAGTTCGGCGTGAGCGCCGCCGGAATACAGGGCGATGCGCTCAACAACGAGGTCGGCGGCGGCGACGACTGGTCCTGGGACGGCATCTGGGAATCTGACGCGCGCATCACCGACGAGGGCTACGTCGTCGAGATCGCCATCCCGTTCAGCCAGCTCCGTTTCGAGAGGACCACGGGTGAGCGTGAGTGGGGGTTCATCGCCACTCGGTCGTACCCGCGCAACCTCCGGCATCAGATCGGCTCGATGTACAACGACCGTGACATCGGCTGCGACCTGTGCCAGTCGAACCGGATCAGAGGATTCGCGGGCATCTCGCAAGGGCGGGATCTGGAGCTCAATCCGGTCCTCACCTCGAGTCGCACCGATCGACTCGCGGAGTTTCCCGACGGCGAAATGGAGAGCGGCAACCCGGGCGTCGAGCCTGCCCTGACGGTGCGCTGGGGGGTCACGTCGGACCTGTTGTTCGGCACAACGGTGAATCCGGACTTCTCGCAGGTCGAGGCAGACGCCGCGCAGCTCGAGGTCAACAACCGCTTCGCCCTGTTCTTCGCCGAGAAGCGGCCGTTCTTCTCGGAAGGGGCGGACGTCTTCGAGACGCCGATCGACGCGGTCTTTACACGCACGGTCGTCGATCCGTCGTTCGGGGCGAAGCTCACCGGGAAGCTCGGGGCCAACACGGTCGGCATCTTCGCGGCTCGGGATCGAGTGAACAACTTGACGATTCCGTCCAACCAGGAATCCAGCTTCGAGCAGATCGACCAGGAAGTGACGAGCGGCGTTGTCCGCTACCGACGGGACGTCGGCGGCGGATCGACGCTCGGCGCGCTGTTCACAGATCGGGAGGCGGCCGGCTACCACAACCGCGTCTACGGCATCGATGGATTCGTACGGCTGGGCGACAAGGACACGCTGACATTCCAGTATCTGCGCAGCGATACGGCCTACCCGGACGAGATCGTCGAGAGCTCAGGCCAGAAGGCCGGCAACTTCGGGGGCGACGGGCTCAAGTTTCGCTACGAGCACTCCGGTCGCGACTGGTCGTGGAACGCGAACTTCGGCAGCGCCGACCCCGACTTTCGCGCCGACTACGGCTTCGTGCCGCGAGTCGACATCCGCGGCGGGTCCGCGGAGGTGGGCCGTGCCTTCTGGGGCGACGAAGGCAGTTGGTTCTCCCACGGTCTGGTTGGCGGCTGGCTCGAGTACCGCGAAGATTACGGTGGCCGTCTCACCGACCAGACCAGCGGCGCTTTTGCCAATTACCAGGGGCCGCTGCAGAGCGAGATCGGCGCCTTCGTGATCCAAGGGCGAACCTTCTTCGGCGGTCGCCACTTCGACCTGCTCGCCGCGTCCTTGGAGGGCAGCGTGCGGCCGGCCGCCGGGCTCGAGCTGGGACTCGACGTCATGTTCGGAGACGACATCGACTTCGCCAACGTGCGCCTGGCCGACAACCTCGAGCTGGCCCCGCATATCGGTTTCAACATCGGCCGACACTTCTCGACCGAGGTCCGCCACACGTACCAGCGTCTGTCGCTCGAGGGTGCGGAGATCTTCACGGCCAATCTCTCCCAAACCCGGCTGCAATACACCTTCAACCCTCGCGCGTTCGCCCGCGTCATCCTCCAGTACCGCCATACCCACCGGAACCCGCAGCTCTACGAAGACCCGGTGCCGGAAACCGCCGAGAGTCTCTTCTCCCAGCTCCTCTTCTCGTACAAGCTCAATGCCCGCACCGTCTTCTTCCTCGGCTACTCGGACAACAGCTCGGGCCTGAATGAGATCGATCTCGTCCGCACCGACCGCACCTTTTTTCTCAAGCTCAGCTACGCCTGGCTGTTCTGATCTCGAGCCTCGCTCGGCGCGCAGCCACGCAGCTCAGCCACTCCACCCGTCAATGAACTGCAGCCAGGCGGCCTCGGCCACAGCAAAGCTGATACCCCAGGCTGCGAGAAAGTTGGCTTCGATGCGGCTGCGCGAATCATCGCGCGTGCCCATGGCGAAGAACGCCAGCAACCGACCGAGGCCGTGCTGCTCAATCATGAATAACGTGAAGGAACCTGCTTCTCCCAGGCCGATGAGCTCGTCAACGTTGCGAAACGCGCCCGTCGTGAGCATCGGGGCAAGAGGCCGTAATTGATTCGTGCGGATCAGCAACTGGGTGTGGGCGTAAACGTGGGTGCCGTTCCAATGCGGCGTCCACGGAACGACGCCCGGCTCGGTGTTCAGGGCTACAGCGAAGCCCTCGTTGAAGAAGTCGCTCGGGCGACCGACGAGCGCCGAGTACACGTGCGCCGCCTCGTGACCGTCGCGCGAGAAGATCGAATGCACGGTTTGAATGGAGGGCTCGGCGAACCCGTTGGTCGTCATGCCCGTCACGCGTTGCATCTGGGCGCGCCCGGTGTACTTGTTGTACGTGAGCTTCGTCGGCAGCTGCACGCCCAGGAGAATCGTGATCCAGTCGTGGTAGCTCTGTTGCCAATCGGCGTCGACCGAGTCGCCGACGCTGAAACGGAAGACGATGCTCTGCGTCTCGAGTTGCTCGGTGAGCTCCTTAAGGATGTCCTCGGGTGAGACCGGCCCCCCACCACAGCCTTGTGCCGCCGCGAGCAAAATTACACCCGCGCACTTGAGTTGTGCTCTCACGGTTCGCGCCTCAGTGAAGCTGAAGGGGACCCCCACTCGGCGCGGACGGCCCGATCCCGGACGCCGCCGCCGGACACACAACCGCAACCTCATGTTGATTCCATGGTTGCGTCTTCAAGCTTCCGGCGCCAGGCGCCCTGTCGGTCCGCTGACACCAACTCGGACGTTCAGGGAGAACGCGCCCGACTTCTAGGGCGATCGATTACTCGGCGCGCAGCGCCACCACCGGGTCGACCCGTGTCGCCCGCGCTGCCGGGATGGCGGCTGCCGCCGCGGCAATGCCGAGAAGCACGGTGGCGCTCACCAGCAACGTCAAGGGGTCATTCGGCCCAACGCCGTAGAGCAATCCGGACATCAGCCGTGTTACGGCGAACGTGGCGGCGAGCCCGGCGGCGACGCCGAGGGCGACGACCGTCATTGCCTGTCGGATGATGAGCGCCTTGGTCGCACCGGCATCCGCCCCCAAGGCCATGCGCACACCGATCTCCCCCGTCCGCTGCGCCACCGAGTACGAGACCACACCGTAAATGCCGACCGCGGCCAGGATGAGCGCCGAGGCCGCGAGGCCGACGAGCAACACCATGTTGAACCGCGGCTGGGCAAGAGACTCGCTGATGAGTTGCTCCATCGTCGCGATGCGGGTGACCGGAAGATCCGGGTCGATCGCCCGGACGCGGTCTCTCACGAGTGCGGAGATACTCGCCGGATCGGCCTCGGCGTGTACGACCACGGTCATGTCGGAAAGAGAGAATTGTCGATAGGAAACGAACATCTCCGGCTGAACTGCCGACTGCAGGCTGCCGTGACGCACGTCGCCGACAATGCCGATGATCTCGATGCGGCCGGCCATCGGCACACCGAGGAACTGTCCGATCGGGTCTCTCTCGGAGAAATAGAGCCTCGCCATGGTGTCGTTGATAACCATCACCGGTACGTTCTCCGCCCAATCCGAGGCGTCGATCAACCGTCCGCGCTGCAGCGGGATGCCGAGCGCCCGGAAGTAGCCGGGCATGACCGAGCGGTATTGCGATCGCGGTCGTTCGGCCTGCGTCACCTCGTCTCGTCCTTCGATCTGAAACGGCAGGTCGAAGTCCTGCCCGACGGCACTCATCGGCAGCGAGGTCACCGCGCCTGCCGCTTGCACACCGGGAATGTTGCCTATGTCGGCAATGAGCTCGGAGAAGAACTGCTGCATCTGCGGCCGGGTGTAGGCGGAATCGGGTAACGAGAGCGACACGGAGAGCACGTTTTCGGTGCGGAAACCCGGGTCGACGGCGGAGAGGCGAGTGAAGCTACGAACCATGAGTCCCGCCCCCACGAACAACACGAGCGCCAGGCATACTTCCGCCGCCACCATGAAATCGAGCAGGCGACGCGATCGGCGGTCGCCGGAGGCGCCTCTCGAGTCCTCTTGAAGCACCGCGCTCAGCGTGGTGCGCATGGCGCGCAGCGCCGGCACGAGGCCGAACACGATGCCGGCGCCGATCGCCGACACTGCGGTAAAGGCAACGACCGTGACATCGATGCCGATTTCGCTCGTCCTCGGCAGGCCGGGAGGCATGACTGAGCGGAGAAACGACACGCCCCAGTAACCCACCACGAGCCCCACCAAACCGCCGGCGACGGCAAGCACCAGGCTCTCCACGGCCGAGCGCCGGATCAGCAGCCCGCGGCCGGCGCCCAACGCGGCACGAACGGCGAACTCGCTCTGTCGTTCGGTGGAGCGAGCGAGCTGGAGATTGGCGATGTTCACGCAGGCGATGAGCAAAACGAAGGCGGCCGCGCCAACCAGCACGGCAAGCAGCGGTCGCGCGTCGCCCACCAGTTGCTCGTGCGCCGGCGTGATGTTCACCGTCCAACCACGGTTGGAGTCGGGGTACTGGCGGGCGATTTCCGATGTGAGAGCTTCGAGCTCGTCGCGCGCCTCGGCGAGGCCGGCGTCGGGCGCCAGGCGGCCGACGACGTTGTAGGTACGCATGGCCCGCACCTGGGCAACTCGCGGATTGATGATCAGCGGCGTCCAAAGCTCCACGGAGTCGTCGTCGGGCGGGAACTCGAAGTCCGGTGGCATCACACCGACCACGACGTATGGTTCGCCATCGAGCTGGATCGCCGAGCCGACGAGCTGTGGATCGGCGCCATAGCGCCGCGTCCAGAGCCCGTGGCTCAGCAGCGCCAGATAGCCGTCGCTCTGCGCCGCCTCGTCGGCGCTGAACGAAGCGCCGACGAACGGGGGAACTCCGAGCACCGAAAAAAGAGATGCGGTCACGGCCACGCTCGACACGCGGGCCGGCTCGTCGATGTCACTCAATACGTGCCCGTCGTATCGATACGCCGCCATGTCCCCGAAGGTCCGCGAGCCGTCACGCCAATCCTGATACGTCCCTCCGGACACCTGATCCTGATCGAGCCCCATCGACGGGTTGCTCTCCCATAGCGTCATCACGCGCTCCGGGTCCTCATACGCCAAGGGACGCAGGAGGACCCCGTTGAGGACGCTGAAGAACGCGGTATTGGCGCCGATACCCAGCGCCAGGGTCAGAATGACGAGGGCGGTGAACGCCGGGGCGTGGACGAGCGAGCGTATGGCGAATCGAAGGTCGGCAAGCATGGCCGGGACACTACAGGTTGGCGCGGGCGCGGGGCAACAGCGCAGCGCAACTCGCCGTTACCACAACGCGACGCCCGGCCACTTCTTGCGCAGCCGGTAGTCGACGCCGAACGAACGACGCGACTTGAGACTCGCTCCGCACGGGTGTTCAGTGGTTGTGTCGACACATGACTCGCGCAACAAGAACCGGAGCTTATCGATGGACACCCGCAAACTCGTAGTAATGCTCGCCCTCGGATTCGGCCTGGCTCTACCCTCGGCGGCGTGGGCCCAGGACCCGGTGCCGCCCCCCGAAAGTCTGGAGCAGGCTTTCCCCGAGGAGCATAAGTACTCTCCCTATGCCGGGCGCAACTTTCCGACACACGTGTTCTGGGGCGACACGCACCTGCATACGGCCATGTCGATGGACGCCGGCGCTTTCGGCGCCCGCCTGTCGCCCGAAGACGCCTATCGATTCGCCCGCGGCGAGGAGCTTGTCTCGTCGACCGGCGTGCACGTCAAGCTGTCGCGGCCGCTCGATTTTCTCGTGGTTGCCGACCATTCGGACAACATGGGGTTTTTCCCGCGCCTGTACGCCGGGGAACCGGAAATGCTCGCTGACCCTACCGGCAGGCGCTGGTACGACATGGTGCAGGCCGGCGGTAGGTCCGGCGTGGAAGCGGCGACGGAGATCATCATTGCCTTCTCGCAGAACACGTTCCCGGAGGCGCTGGCGTCCGTTCCCGGAGAGCCGGCGTATGCCGACGCCTGGCAGGTAGCGATCGACGCCGCCGAGACGTACAACGATCCCGGCTCCTTCACCGCCTTCATCGGTTATGAGTGGACGTCGAACGAGGCCGGCAACAACCTGCACCGCGTGGTCGTGTATCGCGACGACGCACGCCGGGCGGAAATGATGGTGCCGTACACCACGTTGTCTCCACTGGGCAGCCCCGATCCGCGCGACCTGTGGACCTGGATGCAGAGCTACGAGGACCGCACCGGGGGTCGCCTGCTGGCCATCGGCCACAACGGCAACCTGAGCAACGGCAGGATGTTCCCGATTGTCGACACCTTCACCGGCGCCGCCTTCGATCGCGCCTACGCCGAGACGCGCTCCAAGTGGGAACCGCTGTACGAGGCCACGCAGATGAAAGGCGACGGCGAGGCGCACCCGTTCCTTTCGCCCGACGACGAGTTCGCAGATTACGAAACCTGGGACCAGGGCAACCTCGACCTCAGCGTGCTCAAGCAAGCCGACATGCTGCAATACGAGTACGCGCGCGAGGCCTTGAAGATCGGTCTACAGCTCGAAGAAGAGCTCGGCGTGAACCCGTACAAGTTCGGCATGATCGGCGCCACCGACAGCCATACGGGGCTGGCCACCGCCGAGGAGGAGAACTTCTTCGGCAAGCACTCCGGCGCCGAGCCCAGTCCCGAGCGCTGGGAGCACCCGATGGCCAAGATCGGCGATGCCGAGTACACCGGTTGGAGCATGGTTGCCTCGGGGTACGCCGGCGTGTGGGCCACCGAGAACACGCGCGAGGCCATCTTCGACGCCATGATGCGCAAGGAAACCTACGCGACGACGGGGCCGCGCATGTTGGTGCGTTTCTTCGGTGGCTGGGAATTCACCGCCGAAGACGCCAGCAGCCGGCTGCCCGCGGACAACGGCTACATGAAGGGTGTACCCATGGGCGCCGACCTGCCGCCGGCCCCGGCGGGCGCCGCGGCGCCCAGCTTCCTGGTGGCGGCACTCACAGACCCCTACTCGGGCAACCTCGACCGCATCCAGAT
>CBDUXW010000089.1:0-9361 GCA_965371275.1 uncultured bacterium
CACCGAGGCGGCGATGGAAATGCTCGGCGCCACCGAGATTCCCGACGGCTACCACGCCGTCATGGCGCTGTCGGTGCCCTTCCTGATGGAGACGACTCTTCTTTCCGATCGTGAGCCCGACGAGGACGGCCAGATCGAGGGCTTCGACGAGAGCGGCTTCATCTACGTAAAGACGCTGACCTTCGGACAGCAGGAGCAAGAGTTGCGCGACTTCTTCGAGGGCCGCGCCCAGGACTCCGACATCCTCCGCCAGCAGCCGGTTCGGGTTTCCGCCGAGGAGGTGGTCGGCCGCGGGTCTTTCGAGTTACCCGGAAGAACGCTGCGCTGGGTCGGCTATCGTGGCGAGATCGCTACCGGCAGCGGCAGCGGCGCACAGCTCGGCGATGGTCTGTCGTCGATGATCCTGGTGGAATGCCCCGACGACGACCGCATGCGCCTGGGCATCTGGTTCGGCCCGGACCCGGATCCCGACACCGCGGTCGATGACGCCGACTTCACGGGCACCGTGGTCGACGAGGCCGAGATCCGCCGGTTCATGGAGCCGCTCGACGTCTGCTCACGATGATCGCGGTCGTGGCGCGCCAGCCTCGACCATCATGAGCGAGTCCAACGAAGCGGTGGGCAAGAAGCGGCGGCTGGGTCGCGCCGCGTGGCTCTCGATGCTCGCGCTCGTCCTGGTCGCCATCGTTCTCGATCGCGATGAGCCGCCGCCGGCAGACCTGCCCGCCGACAGTTTCGCCTTCGCCGTACTCGGTGATGCACCCTACTACCCCTGGGAAGAAATCCGATTCCGCCGGCTGCTGCGCCAGCTCAACGCAACAGACCTGGCGTCGGTGGTGCATGTCGGCGACATCTTCTGGCAGCCCTGTACCGAGGAGAAGTACCGCCGGCACCTCGCCTACTTCCAGAGCCTGCGCCATCCTGTGATCTACGCGCCGGGCGACAACGAGTGGACCGACTGCCACGAGGCGCGACCCGGGGGCTTCCTGCCGCTCACCCGGCTGGCGATGATCCGCGACATCTTCTTTGCCGACCCGGCCCACAGCCTCGGCGGCATTCCTCTGCCTCTTGCCTCCCAAGGCGGCACGCCGCCGTACGAAGAGTTCGTCGAGCACGTCCGCTGGGAACACGCGGGGGTCCTGTTTGCGGCCGTTCACATCGTCGGCAGCCTCAACGGCGGTGAGCCGTTCGCCGGGCGCACCGCGGCGGACGACATCGAATCTCGGCGCCGGACCGAGGCAAGCGCTGCGTGGGTGCGCGAAACGTTCGCCCGAGCGCACGCCACTGATGCCCGGGCAGTGGTCATCTTGTTCCACGCCAACTTGCTGCTCGACCTGCCGATTGATGCCGTCGAGCGCCAGGCGCTCGAGCCGTTCACCAGCGCGCTCGAAGAGGAAGCCGAGGCGTTCCTCCGCCCCGTGCTACTGGCGCAGGGCGGCGACCACGAGTACATCGTCGACAAACCACTGGTGCGCCGCACCACGGGCAAGACGCTCGACAACGTGACGCGGCTCCAGGTGCACGGATCGCCCGACGTCGGCTGGGTGCGGGTCATCGTCACGCCGGATGCAGACGACGCCGAACTGTTCCGCTTCGAGGAATACGTTATGCCGGCCTGGAAGCTGTGGTAGCCGCGGGCGTTCTCGCCGACCATGGCGCCGCGGCACAGGCGCCCCCCCGTCGAGCCAAAGTGTGCAATTGCTAACCTGCAGGTCGTGACCCGCGGCGTCCCGGCGATTATTATCCTGCCTACCATGACCGACGAAAACAGCCAGGCAAGCAACGACAGTCGCGTATCTCTGGGCAACCTGCGAATCGCCAAGCCATTGTACGACTTGGTGAACGACGAGATCGCTCCCGGCACCGGCCTCGATGCGGACGCCGTCTGGGAATCTTTCGACGCCATCGTCCGCGATCTCGAACCCCGCAACCGGGAGCTTCTCGACGCGCGCGCCGCGCTGCAGTCGGCGATCGACACCTGGCACGCCGAGCGCGCCGGTACGCCGGTCGACGCCGACGAGTACAAAGCGTTCCTCCAGGAATCCGGCTACCTGGTCGCTGAAGGCGAACCGTTCGCGGTGAGCACAGCGACCGTCGATCCCGAGATTTCCCGGATCGCCGGGCCCCAGCTCGTCGTTCCCGTCGACAACGCCCGCTACGCGCTCAACGCCACCAACGCGCGCTGGGGAAGCTCGTACGACGCATTGTACGGGACCAATGTGATCCCGGAAGACGCGGGCGTGGAAATGGGCACGTCGTACAACCCGGCGCGCGGCGCCCTCGTGGTTGCCCGGGCCGAGCAATTTCTTGACGACGTCGCGCCCCTGAGTGGAGGCAGCTATTCGGACGTCGTGGAATACAGGCTTGCCGAAGGCGACGACGGTAACCGCCTGGTCGCCGCGCTCGAGAATGGCTCCGAAGCGTCTCTCGCCGACGCTTCGCAGTTTGTCGGCTATACCGACGGGGACGGCAGCCTCACCACCGTGCTGCTGCGCAACAACGAGTTGCACATCGAGATCCAGATCGATCGCGGCCACCCGGTCGGCGCGGCGCACCCAGCGGGCGTCAAGGACGTCGTTCTCGAGGCCGCCGTGACAACGATTCAGGATTGCGAGGATTCGGTTTCAGCGGTCGACGCCGATGACAAAGTGGTCGTATACCGCAACTGGCTCGGCATCATGAAGGGCACGCTCGAAGCGACCTTCGCGAAGGGCGACGGCGAGATGACCCGCAAGCTCAACGCCGACCGCACGTACAAGAGCCCCAGCGGTGAGAATTTCACCCTGCCGGGGCGCAGTTTGCTGTTGATTCGCAACGTCGGCATCCACATGTACACCGACGCGGTCACCACCGCCGACGGCAAGGAAATCCCGGAGGGGTTTCTCGACGCGCTGTTGACCTCGTTCGCGGCGTTGCACGATCTGAAGGGCGAAGGCGCCGGCCGCAACAGTCGCGCCGGCAACGTGTACATCGTCAAGCCAAAGCTACATGGTCCGGAAGAGGTCGCGGCGACTGCGGAGCTGTTCGCGCGGGTCGAGCACGCTCTCGGCATGGAAGAGAACACACTGAAGATCGGCATCATGGACGAAGAGCGGCGCACCACGGTGAACCTCAAGGAGTGCATCCGCGCCGCCGCCGATCGGGTGATCTTCATCAACACCGGCTTCCTCGATCGTACCGGCGACGAGATCCACACCAGTATGGAGGCCGGACCCATGATGCCCAAGCCGGACATCAAGAACTGCCCGTGGATGCTGGCCTACGAGGATTGGAACGTCGACATCGGCATCGAGTGCGGTCTGCCGGGCAAGGCGCAAATCGGCAAGGGTATGTGGGCAGCGCCGGACGAAATGGCAGCGATGGTGGCAACCAAGCAAGCGCATCCGGAGGCCGGCGCCAACACCGCCTGGGTGCCATCGCCGACGGCGGCCACCCTGCACGCCATGCACTACCACAGCGTCGACGTCGCCGAGCGGCAGCATGCGTTGGCCGACCGCGAGCGCGCCGACCTCGGCGCCATTCTCACGCTGCCGCTGCTCGGCGACAGAGAGTTGAGCGCCGAAGAAATCCAGGCTGAGCTCGACAACAATGCCCAGGGCATTCTGGGATACGTCGTTCGCTGGGTCGGACAGGGTGTCGGGTGCTCCAAAGTACCCGACATCAACGACGTCGGCCTCATGGAGGACCGTGCCACTCTGCGCATCTCGAGCCAGCACATTGCCAACTGGCTGCGCCACGGCGTCACCGACGAGGACCAGATCAGAGCCACCTTCGAAAAGATGGCAACCGTGGTCGACCACCAGAACGAAGGCGATCCGAGCTATCGTCCGATGGCGCCGAACTTCGACGACAGCGTTGAATTTCAGGCGGCGCTCGACCTGGTATTCAAGGGCCGCACCGAGCCCAATGGCTACACCGAGGGCGTCCTGCATGCACGCCGTCGCGAAGTGAAAGCTCGCGATC
The DNA here is from genome assembly GCA_965371275.1 of uncultured bacterium. GTDB lineage: Bacteria > Acidobacteriota > UBA890 > UBA890 > UBA890 > CBDCBL01. The sequence continues at coordinate 3,964 of CBDUXW010000089.1, forward strand.
GGCAGGCCGGCTAGCCATGGCGCACTGGATCCGCTGCAAGCACGATAACCGCACCTTGTTCGGCACTCTGGTCGCCGGGAAGATTGCCGTTCACGAAGGCGACATGTTCGACGATCCACACGTAACCGGCGAGCAACTGGCGCTCGATAGCGTGGAGGTGCTGATCCCGGCCGCGGCGTCCAAAATGATCGGCCTGTGGAACAACCTGCGTGCGGTCGCTGAGGAAAACAACCTGGCGACGCCCCCTGAGCCCCTGTTCTTCTTCAAGCCACCCTCGTGTTTTCTGGCTGACGGCGGCGTTATCAGAAAGCCGGCGTCGCATGATGGTCGAATTATTTTCGAGGCCGAGCTCGGCGTCGTGATCGGCCGCCGCTGCAAGGACCTCAGCGACGCCGAAGTCGAAGACTGCATCTTCGGCTACACCTGCGTCAACGACGTCACGGCGCCCGTGCTGCTGCGGGAAGACGAATCCTTCACACAGTGGTGCCGTTCCAAAAGCCTCGATACCTTCGGCGCCTTCGGCCCGGTAATCGCCACCGATATCGACCCGGCACCGCTGCAGATCACCGGCCGAGTCGACTCCGAAGTGCGGCAAGATTATCCGGTGAGCGACATGTTCCTCTCGCCGCAAGAGCTGGTGAAGCGAATATCGCGCGACATGACGCTGGAGCCCGGCGACATCATCAGCTGCGGGACGTCGCTCGGGTCGCTGACCATTGAGCCCGGCGACACGGTAGAGATCACCATCGACGGCATCGGCACGCTGACCAACACGTTCGCCTGAGGGCTCACTTCGCCGGCGGAACCTCCGCTTAGCGGTGCTCGGGGTTGGGGAAGTCGAAGCGACAACCTGCATCCCAATCGGATCGCTGGTTGCCGTGCGCCGGAAACCCGCCCGCGTCCTTCATCATGCGGGCCAGGTGCAAGAGATTCCAGGTCATGAAGGTGGTGTTACGGTTGGTGAAGTCGTTCTCCGGCCCGCCCGAGCCTTCGTCAAGGTACGACGGCCCCGGGCCGGCTTCGCCCAACCAGGCCGCGTCCGCCTGCGGCGGGATTGCATAACCGAGGTGCTGCAATGAATAGAGAATGTTCATGCAGCAGTGCTTGGCGCCGTCTTCGTTCCCCGTGATCAGCGAGCCGGCCACGCGACCGTAATAGGCGTACTGGCCGTGCTCGTTCAAATCGCTCGAGGTTGCGTAGAGACGTTCGATTACCTGCGTGCAGACCGACGATTTTTCGCCCAGCCAGATCGGCGAGGTGATCACCAGGATGTCGGAGGCCTTCACCTTCTCGTAGATCGCCGGCCAGTCGTCCGTATCCGAGCCGTGTTCGGTCATGTCGCCCCAAACTCCGGTGGCGATGTCGGAGTCGACCGGCCGCAGGACCTCAACGGCGACGCCGTTTCGTTCCATGATCGCTTGCGAGATGTCGATCAGGCCCTGGGTGTGCGAGCGCTCGGGGCTACGCTTGAGCGTGCAGTTGAGGAACAGGGCCCTGAGGTCGGAAAAGTCCCAGCGGCTGGTCGTGCAGTAGTGCTCTTGCTTGTCGTTCAGCATGCGCAGCTCTCCCGGTCGGGTTCACATCGGCGTGTGTGACCACAGCGTACGACGCCCCGGCGACGCGCCACGGACCGTCGTTGAAGGTGACTGTAAGGAGTGGCACGAGCGCGCCGGCCACGGCAACCGGCGGCGGCCGGCGCAACGAGTGACTACGCCTTTCGCGCCAGTACCGAAGCACTGACGATCGTGGCCGCGACGTCGTCGAGATCGAGCTCGCCGGCCGTACCGCAACAACTGGAAACCGCATCGGTTGCGGCTCGGACCACGGGATCGTCGCAGGAAAGGACGTCGCTTGCCCGTCGCGTTTCGATTTGCGGCTCCTCGAAGCCGGCATCACGAATCGCGTCGAGGTAGTCATCAACCAACGAAGCGCCGGCCAGGCAGCCGACGTAGGCGGCCAGGTTGTCGGCGACGATCGCCGGGAGGGGCTCGGTAATCACGATGTCGGAAACCGCCAGGCGACCCCCGGGGCGTAGCACCCGAAAGGCCTCGCGGAACACCGCCGGCTTGTCCGGCGACAGGTTGATCACGCAGTTCGAGATCACCACATCGACCGATTCGTCGTCCACCGGCAACGCTTCGATAACGCCCTCACGAAACTCAACGTGGGCAACGCCAGCCTTCTCGGCGTTGGCGCGCGCCTTGTCGATCATCTCCGGCGTCATGTCGACGCCGATCACGTGCCCTTCCGGCCCCACCGCCCGCGCCGCGATGAAGGCGTCGAAACCGGCTCCCGAGCCCAGGTCGAGCACCGTCTCGCCTTCGGTCACACCGACCGCCTCCAACGGGGCGCCGCAGCCGAGTCCGAGATTGGCTCCTTCGGGCACGGCCTCGGTGTCGTGTTCGGTGTAGCCCATCTTCTGCGCGGCGGCGGCATTTCGCGCCGCCGCATCGGCGCTTTCTGCAGCGCCATCGCAGCAGCCGCCGCTCTCCACGCGACCACCGTAGGCCTCGCGAACCGCGCGGTGGATGTCGGCCGCGTCGCCGGGGATTGTGTTGTTATCTGCCGTGATCGTCATGATGCCGCCTCGATGAATCCACCCACGCGCTCGAGCGCCTTTTCGTTCGGCCGGCAATAAACCCACTGACCGCGACGCTCGCACACGATGAGCCCAGCCGTGCGTAGCTCCTTTAGGTGATGCGACACGGTCGACAGCGACAGGTCGAATTCGGCGGCGATCGCGGACACCGAGTTGCCCATCGGCTCCTCGCCGCCGCCGGGCGACACCTTGCAGCACTTGTAGCCGTTGCGAATGGCCTCGAAGATCGCCAGGCGGTTCTTGTCGGACAGTGCCTTGAAGATTCGCGCCAGCTCATCCATTGCGGTCACCTGATTCGATATTTCGATAAGTATCGAAATACTAGAGCAACCATCCCACGCCGTCAACACGCAAGGCAACGACTTCGCCACCGGAGGTGCTCCGCCGGCCCGGAGTTCTCAACGGGTCGCGGCTAGCCGCCGGTGGGCTTGAGAATCACGCCCTCGTTGCGACTGCCGTCCATCTTCACCAGAATCGGCGAATCCAGGCGGAGGTGGCGGGTGTATGACGCCTCTTCGACGGCCGTTTGGTCGGCGAGCCAGTCCCAATCAACGAAGCCCTCGCCGGCTTCCGGATTCGCCGTGAAGTAGCCGACGTTGTTGGCCACCAGGTTCTGGAAGAAATGAGTGCCTTGTGACGGCTGCACCTTGAAGTCGCGAATGCCGGCCTCGACGATCACTCGCGCCCCGGCGATCTGCTCCCACGTTACCGGGATGCCGAGCAAGGGATCGGCGGAACCCCAGCGGCCGACGCCGATGAGCGCGTAGGAGACGTCGGAGCCGGTGAGCCGGGCATTGAACCGCGCTACCTCCTGCGCGACCACGTGCGCTTGGCCGCGCTCGTAGCGGTGGTAATCGATGACGATAATGTCGCGGAGACCCTCGAGCACGCCGTTGCCGAGAACGCTGGAGCTGCGGCAAATCAACGCCGCGTCGTCGACCGTGCCGAGCTCCGTTGCGCTGCGGTCGAATGAGAGCGCCACCGGGCGAAGCTGGAGGAATCCGAACTCTTTGTCGGCTCCCTTGCCCGTCGACAGGTTCGCCGCGAACTCGATTTCCACAGGGCCACCGGCGGCATCGACGCCGACCTCGAGAATTCGGGCCAGGATGTCGGCCAACGGAAACAGTCCCTGCTTCAGAATCGGGGCGAAGCTGACCAGCCGTACCCCGGGCCGTGATACCCCGGCATACACGGCGTCGTTCTCCGGCGAGTAGGTCGAGCCGACCCACGCCAATGTCCCGTCGGCTTCGGCAACCGACAGGTCGTAGCGGGCCAAGCCGGCACCGTCGTCGCCTCGCGATTCGGCGCTCACCGCATCGCCGTCGCTGTCGAGCTGCAAGGCGTAGAACTGGCGCTGCGAGTTGTCGAGTGTGTCCTTGACCGATGACATCTGCACCAGACGTTCGGGATGTGGCGGCGAGAATCGCAGGCAGTCTTCGCCGGCCACCACCGAAGGCCCGAGCCCGAGCGCCACCGCCGCCAACCCGTCCTCGGCCTTGATGGGACCCACCGGGTAGTAGTTCTGCGACAACGCCACGCCGGCGAGCTCCGGATAGAAGCGCTGGCCGTGCGCCGCACCGACGACCCCCTGGAGAATGACCGCCATCTTCTCCTCTTCGAGGCGATACGACGTCGACGCGAGGTGGCGTTTGGCGCGCTGCGAGAACGTCGAGGCGTAGACACGCTTGATCGCTCGTAACAACTCCTCGAGGCGAATCTCCAGATCGGGGCTGTTGTTGGGCACCATCAGCGTCTCGTAAATGCCGGCGAAGGGCTGATAGCGAGAGTCCTCCAGCAGGCTCGACGAACGTACGGCCAACGGGTAGTAGCAGAGGTCCAAAAAAGCCCACAGCGATCTGCAGATGTCGTCGGGAAAGCCTGCAGCAAGAAAGCGCTGGATGATCTCGTCATCGTCGTTGGACGTGATGGCCAGCTCGCGCAACTCGTTCTGATCGAGAAAGTCGTCGAAAACATCGGTACCGAGAACCACAGTTGGCGGGACCGCGATGCGCACGCCCGGGAATTGGCGCGCGATGTTGAATTCGGTGAGCAACAGGTTGCCGAACGCAAGCCCCCGGGCCTTGCCGCCGAGCGAGCCGCCGCCGACACGTGCAAAGCCGCGCTTCGGATCGAACCGGTCGGGATCGAAGTCGGTAACCACGGCGCGCCGACGCTCCTCACGGTGCGTACGAATCGCCTCGATCAGGTGGTCGCGGAGGTCTTCGGCGCTGTCGAAGTCCGATAGCTTGCGCGGCCGCAAACGGTGCGCGATGGCGAACTCCGTATGTGCCTTCAGCCACACCGAAAAATGGTTGCGCTCGGCATGATAGGCGATGCTCTCGACGGGCACGTTGTGAAGGGCGCGCTCCATCGACTTGAGGCCGGTGGCACGGCCGACCTCCTCGCCGTCAGGATTCCTGAAGACGAATTCGCCGAAGCCGAAGTTGTCGAGCATGAAGTGGCGCAGCTCTTTCAAGAGCGTCGGCGAATCCTTCAGTAGGAACTCGAAACCGGCGCTGCGCGCCAGCTCTTCGTTCTCGGGGCGTCCCGACTGCAACACCACCGGAACGTCGGGCATCAGCTCCCTGACGCGCTTGGCAAACTGCATGCCGGCGTCAGGGCATTTCTTGCCATCCTTCGGGAACTCGACATCGGAGATCACGCCGAGGACGTTGTCGCGATACGTCCAGAAATTCTGCCAGGCTTCCTCGTAGGTGGTGCACAACAGAATCTTGGGCCGTGCCTTGATGCGCAGCAGCTTGTGCGACAGGTTCACACCCTCCGGCACGAGGCTACGGG
>CBDUXW010000090.1:0-9317 GCA_965371275.1 uncultured bacterium
AAGCGCAGAACCCGATCGCCAGCCTGATCAGCGTGCCCATCCAGAACAACATCAACTTCAACGTCGGGGAGCTGGACCGCCACCAGAACACGCTCAACTTCCAGCCGGTGATTCCGTTCAGCAAGGGCGGGGTCAACCTGATCACCCGCACCATCGTGCCGGTTCTGTACCGTCCGGACCTGTTCTTTCCGACCGGAGGAACATCGGGGTTGGGCGACATCAGCGCCTCGTTCTTCTTCTCGCCGTCGGCGCCGGCCAAGGTCACCTGGGGCGTCGGCCCGATCATCTACTTCCCGACCGCTACCGACGACAACCTCGGGTCCGACAAGTGGAGCGCCGGCCCCTCGGCGGTGTTTCTCATGATGCCCGGCAAGTGGGTCATCGGTGCTCTGGTGAGCAATGTATGGTCGTTCGCCGGCGGCGACGAGGGCGATGCCGACGTCAACAGCTTCCTGCTGCAGTACTTCGTCAACTACAACCTGCCGAACCAGTGGTACGTCAGCTCGGCGCCGATCCTCACCGCGAACTGGAAGGCGGAGGGCGACAAGTGGCTGATTCCGTTTGGCGGTGGAGTCGGCAAGATCTTCAGCATCGGCGGTCAGCCGGTGAACGGCCAGGTGCAGGTCTTCTGGAACGCGATCGTCCCGGATTCGGGTGGGTTGACCATCCGGCCACCGGTCGGTGGATTGCCACCGGAGGCCTCCGACGCTGGGTCGTGGACGCTGCGCCTTCAGCTGCAGCTATTGTTCCCGAGGTAAACAGCGGGTAAGAGGGGGAACAAACATGGTCGCCACGAAACTCGATTTAGGAGCGAACGCTGTGAACTTGGTCCCGATGCATCAGAAAAGAGGACGACTCATGAAGACCACGCGTCGCATCCCGCTCGTCGCCGTCGTGTTGCTGGCAATCGCCGCCGCATCGCCGATGCAATCGGACTCGGCATCGGTGTCGAGCTCAGAATCGGCGGCAAGTTCAGGAGCGACGCGTGTTGTGGAGTCAGCAGCGTCGGCGCCGCAGAACCCCACGGAACACGGAGTCTCCCGTGGGCTCGGCGGCCGGGAGTTTTCGCCTTATGTCGGCCGCAACTACCCGACCCGGGTGCTCTTCGGTGACCAACATCTGCACACGGACATCTCCGTGGATGCCGGTACGATGGTACGACTGGGCCAGGAAGACGCCTACCGGTTCGCACGCGGCCACGAGGTGACCTCGACCACCGGGGTGCGGGCCAAGCTGTCGCGACCGCTCGACTGGATGGTCATTTCCGACCACGCAGAGATGTACGGATTGATGCCGGCACTACTGGCGGGCGATCCGGGGATCCTGGCGACCGATGCGGGCAAGGATTGGTACGACAAGCTGCGCACCGGCGACCCGGTGGTCCAGTTCGCGACTGCGATGGAGATCGTCGCCGCTCTCAATCAGCCGGATCCGCCGTTCGAGGCCGATGATCTTGTGCGTGACGCCTGGCACCGCTACACGGCGCTCACCGACCGTTACAACGAACCCGGCGTGTTCACTGCTTTGATCGGCTACGAGTACACGACGCGCGGTGGCTTCAATCTGCACCGTAACGTGATCTTTCGCGGCGACGCCGCGGCAGCCAACCAAACGCTACCGTTCTCGCAGTTCGACAGTCAGAACCCGGAAGACCTGTGGCGGGCGCTCGACGCGTTCCGTGATCGCACAGGCGTCGACGTAATTGCGATTCCGCACAACGGCAACCTGTCCAACGGTCTGATGTTCTCTGTCGAGACCAACGACGGCAGCCCGTACACCGCCGAGCTCGCCGCGCTGCGCGCCAGCATCGAGCCCCTCGTCGAGGTCACCCAGATCAAGGGCGACGGCGAGGCTCATCCGTTGCTGTCGCCGGCGGATGAGTTCGCCGACTACGAGACCTGGGACGATTCCAACCTCGACGGCACCGAGGTGAAGCAGCCGGAGATGTTGCAATACGAGTACGCCCGCTCCGCGTTGAAACACGGGTTGCAGCTCGAGCGGAGCCTGGGTGTGAACCCGTTCAAGTTCGGTATGGCGGGCGGCACCGATGCGCACACCGCGCTGTCAGCCGTTGCAGAGGACAACTTCTTCGGCAAGCATCCCGGCGTCGAGCCGGATCCCAATCGCTGGCAGCACGTCGTCATCCAATCGTCCGTCGACGATTCGCTGACAACCTACGGTTGGCAACAAGCCGCCAGCGGGCGCACCGCGGTGTGGGCCACCGAGAACTCCCGCGAGGCGATCTTCGACGCCATGCGGCGTAAGGAAACCTACGCCACCACCGGTTCGCGGATGATGGTCCGCTTTTTCGGCGGCTGGGACTTCGACGATCAAGACGCGATGTCGCGCATGCCTTCCACGCTCGGCTACGACAAGGGCGTGCCGATGGGCGGCGACCTGCGCGGCGCCCCTCCAGGGGCCTCTCCGAGCTTTCTGGTCTTCGCCATGAAGGACCCGTACAGCGGCAACCTCGATCGCATCCAGGTCATCAAGGGATGGATGGACGCCAACGGCGATACCCACGAGCAGGTGTACGACGTCGTCTGGTCCGGCGACCGCACGCCGGGTACCGACGGCAAGCTGCCCCCGGTGGGCAACACCGTCGACGTCGCCAACGCCACCTGGAGCAACACCGTCGGCGCGTCCGAGCTCATCAATGTCTGGACTGACCCCGACTTTGATCCGAGCCAGCACGCGTTCTATTACGCACGGGTGATTGAGATTCCGACGCCGCGGTGGACCGCTTACGAGGCCAACCGGTACGGAATCGACATGCCGGATGACGTACCGATGGTCACCCAGGAGCGTGCCTACACCTCGCCGATTTGGTATACGCCGGCACGGTAGAAACCAGTGGAGGACGAACCGATGAAGACGATCATACCCATAAGCCTGGCGATCAGTCTGGTTGCCTTCTTCGCGATGAGCATCGGCGCAACGACCAGCACATCTGCCGCGCAGGAGGGGCAGACGAACAGGGCGCAGCTGTCCAGGGTCTACTCCGGCCAAGCGTATTCGCCCTACGCCGGGCGCACCTTCCCGGAGCGACCGCTGTGGGGCGACACGCATCTGCACACGTCCCTGTCGATGGACGCCGGCGGCTTCGGCAATCGCGTCGGTCTTCGCGACGCGTACCGCCTTGCCCGTGGCGAGGAGATCATGGCTTCCTCGGGCCAGCCGGTGCGGCTCTCTCGCCCGCTCGACTGGCTGGTGATCACCGACCATTCCGACGGCATGGGCTTCATCAACGACATTTTGGCGGCATCGCCGTTGGTGACGGCCTACGAGCAGGGTGCGCGATGGTCCGAGGCAATGCGGGCCGGCGGCCAAGAAGCGGTAAACGCCACCCTGGACCTGATTGCCGCGGTCTCGCAGAACACGATTGATCCGGAGATGCTTGCCAACTATTCGCCCGGATCCAGGCGCTACTCCACGATCTGGGACGATGTGATCGACGCCGCGGAGGAATTCAACGACCCGGGCGAATTCACCGCCCTCATCGGCTTCGAATGGACCTCGTTGGTGAATGGCGGAAACATGCACCGCAACGTCATCTTTCGTGACAATGGCGACCGGGCGCGGCAGGTGGTGCCGTACACGATGTTGCCGCCAATGGGGAGCACGGATCCGCTCGATCTCTACAGGTACCTCGAGGCCTACGAGGCGAAGACCAACGGCGCGGTCATGGCGCTGGCGCACAACGGCAACATGTCGAACGGCATCATGTTTCCGGTCGATGCCCAGTACACCGGTCGGGCGCTCGATGAGTTTTATGTCGAGCAGCGCGCCAAGTGGGAGCGCATCTACGAAATCACCCAGATCAAAGGCGATGGCGAAGCCCATCCCTTCCTGTCGCCGGATGATGAGTTCGCCGACTATGGAACCTGGGATGTCGGCAACCTGGACTTGTCCGTGGCCAAAACCGACGCGATGCTCGCCGCCGAGTATGCGCGCGAAGCGCTGAAGAACGGCCTGGCTCTCGAGCAAAGGCTCGGCACCAATCCCTACAAGTATGGTTTTACCGGGGCCACCGACAGCCATACCTCTCTGGCCACCGCCGAGGAGAACAACTTTTTCGGCAAGCACACCGGCTACGAACCGTCGCCCGAACGACTGACTCACTCGTTCATGAAAACGGAGAATGGCGAGATTTTCAGCTGGATGATGCTGGCTTCGGGCATCACCGGGGTCTGGGCACACGACAACACCCGTGCCTCGCTCTTCGACGCCATGGATCGCAAGGAAATCTACGCGACCACCGGCCCCCGCATGATGGTGCGCTTCTTCGGTGGCTGGAACTACATCGACGCCGACATCACCAGCCGCGAGCCGGCTTTCCGCGGCTATGAGAAGGGCGTGCCGATGGGCGCGGACTTGCCGGCTCCGGAAGCAGGACAAGAAACTCCGAGCTTCATGGTCTATGCGCTGCGCGATGTGATCGGCGCCAATCTCGATCGAATCCAGATCGTCAAGGGCTGGCTCGACAGCGACGGCAACACGCACGAGAAGGTCTACAACGTGGCGTGGTCGGAGGGCCGCACGCTGGGCGCCGACGGGAGGCTGCCGGCGGTCGGCAACACCGTTGACTTGGCGTCGGCAACCTGGGCCAACACCATCGGTGCCTCGGAGCTCGCAACGGTGTGGACCGATCCAGATTTCGATCCGGCGGAAAGCGCCTTCTACTACGCCCGCGTCTTGGAAATTCCGACGCCGCCCTGGTACGCCTATGACGCGTTCCGATTCGGCATCGACATGCCCGAGGGTGCGCCCACGAGCCAGCAGGAACGCGCCTACACGTCGCCCATCTGGTACTCACCGCAGGGTCGCTGAGAATTCGGGCGTCGGCCGCCACAATTCCGTTCCGCAGTAGACTTCGTTCACTGAATATGACTAAACTAGTCATATGATAAGGACTAGAAAGGCAGTTTCCGTATCCGAGCTCAAGGCGCGCCTCTCCGAGCACCTCCGGAGCGTGAAAGCGGGTGAATCGGTCCTCATTACCGAGCGTGGCCGTCCCATAGGAATGATGACCCCACTGCCCCGCGAGAACTTGAGCGACGATCTCGCCGACCTGGCCGAGGCCGGGCTGGTGCGCCTCGCCTCGCGAGTACCGGACACCGAATTGCTGACCGGAGATCTACCGGCGGACCCGAACGCCGCCGTGCGTGAGGCGCTTCTCGAGGAGCGCCGCGAAGGCCGATGATCTTCTGGGACTCCTCGGCCATCGTTCCACTCCTCGTGAACGAGCCCGCATCCGACGATGCTGCTGCAATCGTCGAGACCGACAACGCCATGATCGTTTGGTGGGCGACGCCGGTCGAATGCCTATCGGCGATCGCGCGGCGCGAAGCCGACGGCACGCTCGCGTCGGCAGACGCCGATGCGGCGAGGCGCGGCATTGACCGGCTTGGAAACAGCTGGAACGAAGTGCTCGCGTCCGATCAGGTGCGCGAGCGGGCCGGCCGCTTGCTCCGTACTCATCCGCTGCGTGCTGCGGATGCGCTGCAGCTGGCGGCAGCGCTTACGTGGGCTCGGGGGCGTCCGCGGACGCACTTGTTTTGCACCCTCGACGCACGACTGGCGGACGCCGCGAGGAAAGAGGGTTTCGAGCTGGCGATGACCAACGGTTGAGCGCTTCGTGTACACCCACGATCGCTTTATCGTCTCGCGCCTCAGCCGGGTGTCCCCTACCGGGACGCCGGCTTGTATTGCACACCTTCGCGGCCCTCGAAGTCGGCGTCTTGGGTCCACAAGGTCGCGGCGTGCTGTCTCGCGGTTGCCAGGATGACGCTGTCGGCGAGCGGCAGCGCCTCGCCGACGCTGAGGCGGGCGGCAGCGATGGCCAGCGTGCTTGTCAGTTCGGTGACGGTGCCTTGCCGCATCAACGCCGCGGCCGCAAGCGCTTCGTTTTCAGACCGCTGCTGCAGGATTCGAATAAAGACCTCGTAGATGGTCAGCGACGGTACGAGCTGGGCCGCGACGTCCTCGATGGCGGGCGCGAAGAACTCGGCGTTCGGACCATCGGCGAGGTACTCGAGCCAGGCGGAGGAGTCGACGACATTCATGCGCGGTCGGCGTCCCGCTCGACGGTCGTGTCGATCCCTTTCACGAAGCCCCGCATCGTGCGGGCGGGACGGACGGGAATGAGCTCGATCCGTCCTTCGTAGGCTATGGCCTCAACCCGCTGGCCGGGCTCCAGGCCCAGCTCCTCGCGGATCGCCTTGGGGATGACGACCTGATACTTGGGCGAGATGGTCACGGTGTTCATAGGTTCTCCATCGATCAGCAAGTCGTATGACGTTATAGCTATCGATAACTATATCGTATGACGGACGGATCGCCGCTCATAGTTCTATGAGACGGCCGCGAACGGCGAGTCTCGGACGCAGCAGCAGCTTGCGGCGCACTTCAGTAAAATGAGCGCATGAACATGTTTCGTCAGCCGCTCGTTCAGTTCGTCGTCATCGGTGGCGCCATCGGCCTGCTCTACGGGCTCTTGGGCGATTGGTCCGGAGGCGACGCCGATCGAACGGTAACCATCTCTGCCGGCGAGATCGCCCGTCTCGAAGCGACCTGGCGGGCGCAGTGGAACCGGCCGCCCACCCCGCAGGAGCTCGACGGCCTGATCGCCTCGCAGGTGCGCGAGCGGGTGCTGTATCGGGAAGCGCTGTCGATGGGGCTCGGCGATGACGATCCGATCGTCCGCCGGGTGATCGCCCAGAAGCTCGAACTGCTGTACAACGACCTGCTCGAGCTCAGCCTGTCGCCGACGGATCAGGAGTTACGCGCGTACTTCGCGAGCAACGCCGACGATTATCGTCCGCCGCCGCGCGTAACGGTGACGCAAATCTTCCTGAACCCGGACATGCGGCAGGAGCGGACGCTCCCCGACGCCGAGCAGATGCTGGCGCGCTTGCGCGAGCAGGGCGGCGCCACCGAGGAAACGGCTGAGCTCGGCGATTCCTTCATGTTGCAGCGCTACTACCCGCAACACTCGGAGGCCGAGATCGCCCGCCTGTTCGGCGCCGAGTTCGCCGGCGAGGTCATGGGCCTTGCCGCCGGTGAGTGGCACGGACCGCTGCTGTCGGGATACGGCGTGCACGTCGTGTACATCCACGATCGCCTGGCGCCGCCGATGCCGGAGTTCGAAGCTGTAGAGGAACGCGTTCGCCAGGATTGGACCACCGACAGGCGCCGCGAGCTGTCCGAAGAATTCTTCTCTGCGTTGCTGGATCGCTACGAGGTGGTCATCGAGCAGCCGGAATCGGGCCCGGCGGCGGTGGCGAGCGAATCGCGTTGATACGCATCCGCCGTGACCGGTTGCCGGGCCTCGTCGGCGTGATCGTGGTGCTGGCCGTCGGCGGTGCCATGGGTGTCACGACCGCAGACGTCCATGCCGACGACGTCCGCCCGGTCACGGTGGACATCTCGGAAAAGACGCCGGGGTCGTATCTCGTGCAGTGGCGTGTCCCCAGGGTCATGTCGCCGAGCGCTATGCCCGGTCCGGTGCTGCCTGTCACCTGTCGCGCCGACGACCGCGTACGTACGGAGGAGCTCGCCGCCGCGTGGATCAACCGGCAGTCGTACGAATGCGGCGATAGCCTCGCCGGCCAGCGGGTGGGCATCGCGTTTCCCGTGCTGAACGTCGCGATGTCGACGTTGGTGCGCGTGGAGCTACTTTCCGGAGAACGCTACTCGCACATGCTTCTGCCCGGAGAAAACTTCTGGCAGGTACCGGATGTCGACGCCGGCGGGTTCCCGAGATTCGCGCGCGATGCCCAGCGGGCCGTCGCGGCCGGCGCCCGGCACGCGCTGCACCCGGCGCACCTCGCTCTGCTGCTGGCGGTGTGCTTGATCGGAACGGCGCAATCGCTGCGCTTGGCGACCGTTTTCACAGCCGGGCAGGTTGTCGCAACGATCGCTTTTACGGTGTCCGGGCTGCAAACGAGCAGCGGTCTCGCCGAGGTGGCAGTGGCGGTCGCGGCCGGCATCGTGGCGCGGCAGGCGTTGCTGCCGCCGGGAGAGCGCCGCCAGCTCGTGGCTGTGGCCGCCGCCGCGGGGATCGTACACGGGCTGGGCCTGACCACGATCCTGCCGCCGCCCACCGATTACACGTACGCCGGTGCCGGCTGGTTGTTGATGGGTGTGCTCGGCATGGATGCGGTATTGGTCGTTTCCGTCATGGCGTTGGCCGCGGTCGCCGGCGCCCGGGTTGGCGAAGCTCCGCCGGCGCCGATGCGGGCCTCGAGCGCCTACGCGGTCGCCATCGCCGCATTCGCGATCGCCATGATTCCTCCGGCCGTGGCGCCGTTCGATGCAGCGGGCAGCTCCGGAGGACTGCGACTCAGCGGCTTGCCCGTGCCGGCCGCCGGCGTGGCGCTCGGCGGCAGCGGACGGGTGGCGGCGCAATTTCCCGACGCCGCGGTGCAGACGTTTGTCGCCATCGACGCCTTCGAGGTGCGCCACGAAACGCTGGTCCGGCTTGCCGATTTCACCGACGTTGCGAGCGTCATGGCGGACGACGAGATCACCATCGAAGCGCAGCCGGCGATCAAACAACGCATCGCCGAATATGTCGCCAGCCAGGGCGTGCTGTCGATCGACGGCGCATCGTTGACGCCTGCGAGCAACCGGGTCGATTTTCTCGGCGTCGATGCGCAGGGCGCGCTGCCGCGCCTCGTGCCGATCGTCGAGCCCGTCGGCGAAGCCCTGATCGGCGTGACTCGCGTGTACTTGTTGCCGACCACGCCAAGCCTGGTAACGCTCGACTGGACCGGTTTCGAAGAAGCAGCCGAAATTCCGGCCACCGTCACCGACCCCGAGGCCTCGGTGTCGGTTGTGCTGACGTCCGCCTCGCCGACTCTCCGTTGGAACAACGAGCTCGCCGAGGACCCGATTCCGGTGGTCACCGCCACCGCCGTGGAGCCCGGCACGTTGTGGATTCCGGTCTTCTCGCTCGCGTTCCTGGGGGCGGCCGTGACGCTCGGCTTCGGCGCGGTTCGCCGCCGGCGCCCCGAACACGCGTTGGCGCTGGTGCGCGTGGTGCTGGCTGCGGCCCTGGTGGTGGCGCCGCTCGGCAACGTCGCCATCGCGACGCCGGCAGCCTTCGGTACGACGCCGGACGCCAACTCGGCCCGGCGGATTCTCTCGGGCGTTCTTCCCAACATCTACCGCGCCTTCGAGTATCGCAGCGAGGCGGCGGCCTTCGATCGACTGTCGTTGAGCGTTACCGGCGACGCCCTCACCAAGGTGTACCTGGAACACCAGCGCGCGCTCGAAATGGAGGAGCGGGGCGGGGCGCGCGCACGCGTGGAGTC
>CBDUXW010000091.1:0-9268 GCA_965371275.1 uncultured bacterium
CCCCAACGGCGAGCAGCGCGCCTACAGCATGGCGCCGCGCGATTTCCTGCAGATACGGGATCGCGCCGGATCGCTCGAAGACGTCGTTGCGGCGCTCAACCACAGCTTCACCGTGACCGGCGACGACGGGCCCGAACGCGTATCAGGGGTGTTCGTATCCGAGGGCATGACGGAGTTCCTCGGCGTCGCACCCGTTCTCGGCGCCGGCTTCACGGACGAGCAAGAAGCGCTCGGCTCCGGCGTCGTGCTCATAGGAAACGGCTTCTGGCAACGCCGCTTCGGTTCGAATCCCGATGCCATCGGCGCCACGCTCGTGCTCGACGGGCGCCCCAACGTGATCGTGGGGGTGATGCCGCCGGCCTTCAACTTTCCCTACGACGCCGAGATATGGACGCCGACCCGCTTTCCTGCCGACGACGGCCGCAGCCGCAGCCTTGCCCTGTTCGCTCGCATGCGTCCGGACGTCGGCATCGAGGGCGTCCGCGAAGAGCTCGAGGCGCTGGCCGCCAGCCTCGCCGAGGAGTTCCCCGACACCAATCGCGACATCGGCGTGCAGGCGCGCTATGCGCGCGACGCTTTCATCGACGGTGACGACGACACCGTGTTGGCGCTGCTCGGCGCCGTGCTGTTCCTGCTGCTGATCACCTGCGTCAACGTAACCAACGTGCTGGTCGCCCGGTTCATGAGCCGCCAGCATGAGGTCGGCATCCGCGCCGCGCTGGGAGCCGGTCGCTTCCGGCAGGTGCGGCAGTTCCTCACCGAGACCGCGATCATTTTCTCGGCGGGTGGATTGGCGGGTCTGCTCTTCGCCACGTGGTTGGGCGGCTACCTGGTGTTTCTCATCCCCGAGGTCCTGCGTAACCAGTTGAACCTCGGCGAGATCCGAATCGGCGCCGGCCTCGTGGGTTTCACGGTACTCGTTACGCTCGTTGCGACGCTGCTGTGCGGCGGCGTTGCGGCGCTGCGCGGGATGAACCTCAACCTGCATAACGTCCTCAAGAACGGCAGCCGCTCATCGGGGTCCGTGACCCAGCGGCTGACGCAGCGCGGCCTCGTAGTCGCCGAGGTTTCCCTCGCCCTGGTGCTGCTGGTCGGCTCCGGCTTGATGATCGGCCACTTCCGCACGCTGCAGCGCCAGGAGCTCGGCTTCGAAACGCAAAACCTGCTGACCATGCGCATCAATCTCGACGAGAACGCCTACCCGGACGCCGAGCGGCGCTCGAATGTGGTGCGCGCCATCGAAGAAGTGGTCGCCGCTGTTCCCGGCGTGGCCGCAGTGGGCATGACGACGGTCAACCCGATGTGCTGCGGCAACTGGGGCGCGGTCGTCGAAATTGAAGGCCGCGAGCCGGTCTCCGACGGCTCGCAAATTATGGTGAGTCATCGGTACGTGTCGCCCAACCTGTACTCCGCGATGGGCATCGCCTTGCGCCGCGGCCGCCTGTTCAACGAGCAGGACGACGCCCGCGGCGAGCCGGTCGTGGTCATCGATCAGCGCATGGCCGACCATTATTTCCCGGGCGAGGATCCACTCGGCAAGCGCCTCATGCTCGGTAATCGACCGAATGCACCGTGGCGCACCATCGTCGGGGTGGTCGACAACGTCAAGGACACCGGCGATTACGACGAGGGCTGGTATCTGCCGTTCCATCAGGACGCCGCGGCGCGCGGCACCGAAGAGCTGCACTTCATGCTCCGCCTGGCGGGCGATCCCGAGCACATCGTGCCGGCGGCGCAGCAAGCGATCTGGAGCGTCGCTCCGGAGCTGGCCACGTTCGACATCGACATGATGACCGCCGTCAACGACCGGTTGGTCGCCGACGACCGCGTCGCAGCCATCGTGGCCGCGGTTTTCGCCTTGCTGGGCACTGCGCTCGCCGGCTTCGGCGTGTACGGGCTGATGGCCTTCTTCGTCGGCCAGCAACGCCTCGAAATCGGTACCCGCTTGGCGCTGGGCGCGCGGCCGGCGGACGTCTTCAACATGGTGTTGCGCCAGGCCCTGGGGCTGACCGCGATCGGTCTGTTGGTCGGCATTGTCGCCACCGTCGCGCTGTCGCGGCTGATGAGCTATTTCATTGCCGGCCTCGACAGCAGCTCCATCCCGATGGTCGCCGGCGTGGCAATGCTGCTCGGCGTCGCCACCCTGATCGCCACTTGGATCCCGGCGCGGCGCGCGGCGCGCGTCGATCCCATGCAGGTTCTGCGCGCCGGCGAGTGAGCACCGGCAGCGGCCCACGGGGGCATCGCCGCCGCGACTAGACGTAGTCGGGCGTCACCTGCTCGCGCACGCGCTCGAGCAACGCTTTGGTCGCCCGAATTCCGTCGGGCTCCGAGAGCTCGTTACCCTCGTACTCGACGCCCACATAGCCGCGGTAGCCCGCATCGAGGACGATGCGCATGAGGCGCTCGTAGTCGAGCTCGGCCTCGTTGCCTTGGGCGTCGAAGTCATGGGACTTGGCGCTGACCGCCTTCGCGTAGGGCATGAGCTCCTCGACGCCGGTGTAGAAGTCGTACCATTCGTCGCCTTCAATCTGGAAGTTACCGAAATCGGGAAGCGTGCCGCAGCGTGGGTGATTCACCCGTTCGATCACACCCGCGAGCCAGGCGCCATTGCTCGACAACCCGCCGTGGTTCTCCACGATGACGTTGATGCCGTGCTCGTCGCCGAACTCGCACAGGCGGCGCAGGCCGTCGGCGGCGAGCCGCTGTTGCTCTGCGAAATCACCCTCGCTGGCGGCGTTGACCCGAATCGAGTGGCAACTCAAGAACTCGGCCGCCGTCACCCACTTGTAGTGGTTCTCGACGGAGATGGTACGGGCGGTCTCATCGGGGTCGCCCAACCGTCCCTCTAAATCGCACATGATCAGCAGCGACGGGATGCCCTGGTCCTCGGCACGGCTCTTCATGTCGGCGAGGTACTCGCGGTTCTCCGCGAGCTCGAAAAAGAACGTGTTGACGTACTCGATACCCTCGCAGCCGTAGTCCTGGCGGGCAATACGGGCGAAATCGAGATGCTCGACCTCGCCGTTGCCCAAGGCCCGGTGCAGCGACCACTCGGCCAGCGAGATGCGGAAGAGTGGAGCTGTGGCATCTCCCGTATCGGACGAACCCGCAACGCCTTCCTCGGCGATCTCCGAACCCGCAGCGACGGCGGCCTCCCGTCCTGTATCTCCACCGGAACAGCTCAAGGTTGCCAAACCGGCGCCGGCCGCGACACCGGCGGCGCTCTTGAGAAAAAGTCGTCGATCGATTGCGTCCGTCATGGTGTGGCTCCTGATCGGTGGCCGGGCGCCAAGCCTACTCTGCGGCCCGCTGTGCGGCCCACTCCGGGGCCCGCCACGAAGCCTACAAAAGGCGCGCTGTTTCCTCCAGTGGAGCCCTTTCTCCAGTCCTGATAATCTCGCGGCCGTCACTGACCTTCGCGACCCGGGATCTGCATGAGTTCGAGCTCTCCCCGCCCTGGTGCTGCCGCACAGATTCCCGACAAGCTCGGCGCCCTTCTGGAAATGGGCTTCGAGCGTGTCGAGGCGCCGCCGGCAACCACGGAATCGGTTCGCGTCGACGCCGCTACCCACAAGGTGTCGCAGATCCGTCCGGCGATGGGCAGCTTCGTGGCGATCACCACGCTCCACGCTTCGCAGGGACTTGCAGAGGAGGCGATCGGGGTTGCCTTCGCGGAGATGGATCGTCTCATCGGCTTGCTCAATCGCTTCGAGGCCGCTTCGGCCGTCTCGCACCTGAACGACACCGGCAGCATCGACGGCGCGCCGCCGGAGATGGTCGAGCTGATAGCCCGGGGGCTCGGCTACCACGGCATCAGTGGCGGGGCGTTCGACATCACCGTGAAGCCGCTGGTCGACCTGTTTCGCGATGCCTCCACGTACGAGGTCATCTCCCAGCCGTCGGCCCGGCAGGTCGAGGAAATGCTGGCGGTGGTAGGGCCGCAGCATATCGACCTGCGCGGCCGTGACATCCGCTTCAAGCGCACCGGCGTCGGCATCACGCTCGACGGGATCGCCAAGGGATACATCGTGGACCGCATCG
Source organism: uncultured bacterium (assembly GCA_965371275.1). Classification (GTDB taxonomy): domain Bacteria; phylum Acidobacteriota; class UBA890; order UBA890; family UBA890; genus CBDCBL01. The sequence continues at coordinate 4,045 of CBDUXW010000091.1, forward strand.
CCGCCACGCTCCGTTCACGCGGCGCCACGCGATTCCTGATCAACGCCGGCGGTGACATCCGGACTTGCGGTACACGCGGCGACGACCGGCCGTGGACGATCGCGGTGCGCGATCCCGACGACCCGGCGCCCTCATGGGAAAGCGCCGCGTGGACCACCGGACACGATGCCGGCGGCCGGTTTCCCGACGCCATCGAGCTCGTCGACGGCGCCGTGGCAACCTCCGGTAGCTACGAGCTCTACTTCGACCGCGAGCGCCTCTCGCACCACATCGTGCACGGCGGCAGCGGGCGCTCGCCGAACCACGCTCTGAGCGTCACGGTGACCGCACCCAACACAATGGAGGCGGATTCGTTGGCCACCGCCGTGTTCGTGCTGGGGCCGCGACGCGGCACCCGGCTGATCGACGCGCGCCCCGGTTGCGACTGTTTGATCATCGATCGCGACGGCGAACGTTTCTGCTCGCGCGGCTGGCGCGGCGTACGGGGCTCGATCGCCGGCAACATTTCGGACTCAACGTGACCACGACGCGGATTTTCCGTTGGGGCGGGACAGGAGAAACATGGGCAACGGAATAGGCGAATACCAACACTACACGACGCTGCAGCTCCGGTCGCTCGTAGCGCTGCGTATGCTGATCGGCTGGCACCTGCTGTATGAAGGCATCGCCAAGCTCTTGAACCCCTACTGGACGTCGGCCGGGTACCTGCAGGCGTCGGTGGGACCGTTCTCGGACTGGTTCGTCGGCTTGGCCGCCGACCCGTCACGCTTGGCATTGGTCGATGCGCTCAACAAGTGGGGTCTGGTACTCATCGGCTTGGGCCTGATTGCCGGTGCGCTGACTCGCCTGTCGACGTTCCTGGGCATCGTTCTCTTGTTCCTGTACTTCATCGCCAATCCGCCGCTGCTGGGGGTCGAGAGTCCGGTACCGACCGAGGGCAGCTACCTATTCGTCAACAAAGTGCTGATCGAGATCGCGGCCCTGTGCGTTCTGTGGGCCTTCCCGACGGGCCGCATTGTCGGTCTCGACCGCCTGAATCTTTGGCAGCGCAGCGAGGACAAACCATGAGCGACGACGACCACGTTCACGATCCCGCCCAGTCTGAAGACACCACGAGCTCGGCCACCGAAGGATCGAGCCCGCCGGAGCAAGCGGGCGCCGACCCCGTCCCGTTCGGCCGCACGCCCGGCTGGGGCCGCCGCGAGCTGTTCAAGGCCCTGGCCTCGGTACCGATCTTCGGCGCCCTCGCCTACGGTGTTTATCGCCGCAAATCGGCTGCCGACGAGAAGCGTCGCAAGATCTTCGAGGAGCTCGGCGTAACCGGCGACGCGCCGGCCGTGATCCCCGAGGCGATATCGAGCCCGCCGAGCGAGCGCCTGCGCCTCGGCGTCGTCGGCTACGGCGGTCGCGGCCAGGCCGATATTCGCGGCGCCGGCTTCGCGCCCACCGAATGGACCGACCGGCAAGCCCGGGCGGCGCAGCGTAGTCCGCGCGCCCAGGGACTCGCCACCTTCATGGCGCAGCACGACCTGAACCTCGAGCTCACCGCGATGTGTGATCTGTTCGATGTCTATGCCGAGCGCGGCATCGACGCGTCGACCAACACCATGCGCCCCGGCGGCCGTGAGCAGAAGCCGGCCAAGCGCTACCGCAGCTACGAGGAACTGCTCGATTCGAATACCGTCGACCTCATCCTCTGCGCCACCCCCGACCACTGGCACGCTCCGGTGGTGATCGCCGCGGCGGAGCGCGGCGTGCACGTGTACGTCGAGAAGTGCATGACCCGAACGGAGGCGGAGGCCCACGCTGTGACCGCGGCCGTCCGCGATGCCGGCATCGTGTTCCAGCTCGGCCACCAGAATCGGCAGAGCGAAGCCCACATGAAGGCCAAGGAGATCTGCGAGAAGAACATCCTCGGCCCCATCACCCTGGTCGAGACCACAACCAATCGCAACGATCCGGTGGGCGCCTGGGTGTACCGCGTTCACGAAGAGGCCAGCCCGCACACCATCGACTGGGAGCAGTTCGAAGCGGCATCGCCGAACCCGACAAGTTTCAGCGGCGAGCGCTTCTTCCGCTGGCGTTGCTGGTTCGACTACGGCACCGGCCTGGCAGGCGACCTGCTGTCGCACGAATACGACGCCATCAACCAGATTCTCGGCCTCGGCATCCCGCATTCGGCGGTGGCCTCGGGCGGCGTGTACTTCTACAAGGACGGCCGCGACGTCCCGGATACGTTCCAGGTGGTGTACGAATATCCCGAGCGCGACCTGACGGTCGTATACAGCGCCACACTGGCCAACGGCAGGGGTCGCGGCAAGGTCTTCATGGGGCACGACGCCAGCATGGAGGTCGGTAACGGGCTCACGGTGATCGCTGAGAGCCAGTCGACCCGCTACGAGGACCTGATCGACGAAGAGGTCATCAATCCCCGCAGCCCGTTGCTCACCTACCGGCCCGGCTTCCGCGGCGTCGACGCCGTAACCACCGCCACCGAGCAGTACTTCGCCAACCGCGGCCTGCTGTTCACATATCGGGGCGGGCGGCGCTTTGACCCGACGCATTTGCACATGAAGGAATTCGTCGACGCCATCCGCACCGGCGGCGACACGAGCTGCAACATCGACCGCGGCTTCGAGGAGGCGATGACCTGCCATATGGCGACCGAGTCGTACCTGCAGGGCCGCAAGGTCACCTGGGATCCGGCGCAGAAGAAGATCGTCTAGGTGAGCGCCGCGATCCAACTCGGCGTCATGATGTTCCTCCAGTACGCCATCTGGGGGGCGTGGGCCGCCGTGCTGTCGGCCTATCTCGAGAGCGACCTCGGGTTTTCCGGCGTCCAGATCGGCGCGATGTACTCGTTGCTGCCGTTGGCGTTGATCGTCGCCCCGTTCATCGGTGGCCAGCTCGCCGACCGCTACTTCGCGTCGGAACGCATCATCGGCGTGCTCCAACTCGCCGGCGGCGGTCTGCTGTTTCTCGCCTCCCGTACGAGCGACTACGGCAGCTTGATGATGGTGATGTTCGTCTACTGCCTGCTGTACGCCCCGACGTTGGCGCTCACCAACTCGATTGCCATGATCAACCTCTCGGACTCGGAAGAACAGTTCGGGCGCGTTCGCGTGTGGGGCACGATCGGCTGGATCGCCGCGGGCCTGATGTTGGCTGCATGGCGCACGGCGGCGCTGAGCTCCCCGGGGCTCGTGGTCACCGGTGATCTACTGGTGCTGGCGGCGGCGCTGTCGGTAATCATGGGCGTACACGCGTTCACCTTGCCGCATACGCCGCCACGCCGGGAAGGCAGCAGCCCATGGGCGTTCCTCGAATCGCTGAAGATGCTCAAGGATCCGAACTTCGCCGTCTTCCTGGTGATCTGCTTCGTGGTGGCCACCGAGCTGCAGTTCTACTACGTGCTCACGGCGCCGTTCTTGGTGTCCGACGCCATCGGCATCTCCGGCACCAGCGTGTCGGCGTGGATGACCATCGGCCAGGCTGCCGAGATCTTCGTCATGGCGTTCGTCTTGTCCTGGTCACTCAAGCGCCTCGGCATGCGCAAGACGCTCGCCATCGGCGTCATCGCCTGGCCCATCCGTTACATCGTTTTTGCGATCGGCGGCCCGACCTGGTTGGTCCTCGCGTCGCTCAGCCTGCACGGTTTCTGCTACGTGTTCTTCTTCGTGGCGGCCTTCATCCACGTCGACAAGGTAGCGCCGCCGGATGTCCGGGCGTCGGCACAGAGCTTGATCGCCATCGTCACGTTGGGTCTGGGCAGCTTCGTGGGCGCCAACTTCTCCGGTGTCGTGTTGACGTACTTCACCGCCGACGGTGTGACCGATTGGTCGGGCGTGTTTCTGGTCCCCGTAGCGATTACCGTGGTCGCGGCGGTGGCGTTCTTGCTGCTCTTCAACGAGCAACACGTCAGCGTGGCCGGAAGGAGTGAGGCTTGAGGAAACGCCTGGGTATCGGGATGATCGGCGGCGGCTTTGTCGCCCGCTTTCATATCCGCTCGTTCGAGGCGGTGCGCGATGTCGACATCTGCGGCGTCCTGAGCCGCACCGAGGAATCCGCCGGCGCCGCCGCGACGATCGCAAGAGAGCTGGGATTGGGCGATCCGACGGTCCACACGACGGTTACGGACATGGTGGCCGATCCGGCGATCGACGCGCTGTGGATTTGCGCTCCCAACTTCACGCGCGTCGAAATCATGGAAGAGATCGTCGAGGCGATCGAGTCCGGCGAGGGCGAGCTCATCGGCGTGTGTTGTGAGAAGCCCCTGGGTCGCAATACCCGGGAGGCCCGCCGCATGCTCGAGCTCGTCGACAAGGCCGGACTGCTACACGGCTACCTCGAGAACCAGCTCTACACGCCCAGCGTGGTGCGCGGCCGCGAGATCGTCTGGGCGCGCGGCGCCGCACTTACCGGCCCACCGTACCTGGCGCGCGCCGCCGAGGAGCATTCGGGCCCGCATATGCCGTGGTTCTGGGAGGGCGAGCTGCAGGGCGGCGGCGTGCTCAACGACATGATGTGCCACTCGGTCGAGGTGGCGCGCTATCTACTCACCGAACCAGGGGCGCCACGCGACTCGCTGACGCCGGTCAAGGTGAGCGCGTATACCTCCTGCCTGAAGTGGCAGAAACCTCATTACGCCAAGATTCTCGCCGACAACAGCGACGGCAGGCTCGATTACCTGGAGCGGCCGGCCGAGGACTTCGCCCGCTCGCTGATCGAGTATCGCGACGCCGATGGGGAGCGCCGCATCGTCGAAACCACGACTTCCTGGTGCTTCGTAGGCGCGGGACTGCGCCTGACCATGGAACTACTGGGCCCGGAGTACTCGATGTCCATCAATTCGCTCGATATGGGCCCGAAAGTCTTCTTCAGCCGCGAGGTTCAAGGCGATTCGGGGGAGGATCTGGTCGAGAAACAGAACGCGGAGACCGGGATCATGCCGGTCGTCGCCTCCGAAGAGGCCGAATACGGCTATGAGGGCGAGAATCGGCACATGGTTCGCTCGTTTCTGGCGGGAGTGCAACCGGACGAAACCTTCGCCGATGGCGTGAGCGTCACCGAGCTGCTCATGACCGCCTACATGAGCGCTGAGCGCGGCGAGACCATCGACTTTCCACCGCCGGACCTCGAGAGCTTCGTACCTGCCGTCGCACGTGGCGAGTGGAACCCTGCCAAGGATTGATGTATGAAAATACTGAATATTCATGTATGTTCG
>CBDUXW010000092.1:0-9195 GCA_965371275.1 uncultured bacterium
TCGAGTTCCCCTGGCGCTTACGGGAAAGGGTAGGACCTGACGCTCCGGCGGGAGCCGGCACCGAAGGCCCGGCGTCGGTGTGGCCCGTGACGCCTCCGCCGGGGCGCGCTACCTCCACACGACGGCCGACCAGCCGGAGCCGTTCCAGGCAACTCCGACGACGTTGTCCGACTCGTTGATTTCGGTGAGGACGGCGAAAGTGTGGCCCGCGGGTATAGGCAGCGCCCTGGGCACACGGCGCCTCCAGATCACCGCCGATGTACCGTTGCTCTGTCCGATGACGGTGCCCTGGTTGTTGATCGCTTGGGCCGCACTCCTCGTGTGTCCGGCAAGCGGCGGCAGCACCTTGGAGTCGCCGCCAAGCTTCCAGACGACCGCCAACTGGGAAGATTCCCGCGTCATTGTTCCGGCAACCCGGCGGCGGTTGTTGATGTCCCATGCGACGCTCGTCCAGTTCCTGATCGGCGGCCTCAAGACGCTGGCTTTGCCGCTCAAGCTCCACACCGTTGCCACCCAGCCGCTGGGACTGTTGAGACGGCGGCCGCTGATGCCGACCACGTCTCCGTGGTCGTTGATGGCTTGCGGCCAGCCAAAGTTCTTGTTGCGCGGAGGGGGCAGCTCCGTGGGGTTGCCGTCGGGGTCCCATTTCACCGCCGTGATCCGAGTCCGGCACTTTGCCGTGGGCCGGCTGACGCTGATACCCACGGCCACACCATCGTCGTTGATCCCAGTGGCCTCAGTCTCGACGTCGCGTCCCAACGGGCGGAGGGTCGTGCGGACGGCAACGATCTCCGGCAGCAGGCCTTCCTCAGCGTCAGGTGTTTCCAGGCCGGCGCTCTTCGTTCTGCGGACCTTCCAGATGACGGCCAGGATGTCGACGAGGCCGCAGGGGCCCGGCTCTCCAACGCTCTGCCCGAGAACCAGGTGTTTGTTGTTGATCGCAACGGCGCTGCTTTGTACATGGCCCGGCAATGGAAGCAGCATCGTCAGTCTGCCGCGGCGGCTCCACACGATCCCGGTGTCCGTGGAGCCCACGCTGACGCCGGCCACGAGCCCTCGGTCGCTGATGTCGAAGGCGAAGGCCTCCGGGTCACCGCTCAGCGGCGGCAACACGGTTGGTGTGAACAGCCCCGCTGGTGTGCCCGTAGTGGGTACGGCAAGTGTGAACAGCAGCAAGAAACCCCAGAAAATACGTCGCATTATCGGCCGCTCCTCGTCGTAGTGCTCGTGACCCGACGTTGCTCTTGGACGTCCCTCCGCCGCGATGATCCAGATGCCGGAGTCCATAGGTGAACGTACCTATACACCGGATCGCCCGACTGCTCAAAGGCGCTCTACTGGCTGGCGCCTTCGTCGGTACCCGTGTCGCCAGCAGCGGCTCCGACGGGAGCCGCACCGAAGGCTCGGCGCCAGGGGGTGGGGCGTCGGGCTTTTTTGTGACCGTAGGACCTCAAGCGGCCATTTTCGTAGGAAGGCAACAAAAGCGACCCCCCGACGGAGGCATCATGCGCTCGGCTCGTGGTCAGTGTGGGCGATGGTAGGCCCGGCCCACTCCAGCGGGACGCGAATGAGGAGCGTGGCCGCCCGCTTTTCGTCTTCGGCGTGTTTCTCCAGGTCCGCTATCAGCTCAGCGAAGCGGGAAATGGCACGCATCCCCGGTGTCTGGATCGCGAGCGTGTTCGCATTGCAGTGTGGACACCTAACTCCGAGAGTATCGTCATAGACGCTTGTCTCTACGATACACCCCGGCCTCGGGGTGACTATCACGATTTCGGAAGAGCACTCCGAGCACTCGATCACCAAGTCGATTTCGTCGAATCCGACTGTAAGGTGCTGTCGCATCGTCCCCTCCTGCGGGGTGGTCGGTGACGGTCCCCGAGGCGACGATAGCGCGGGGGTGTTTCCCGTCCAACTGAGCACGGCGCCGCGACACCATCATGGTGAAGCGCTACCGGCTGGTGTTGCCGGGGGAGCGGTAGGGACGGCGCCCGCATGGGCTGCTAGGCATCCGTCTCCTCGTCGGGGGCGGGCTCAAGGACCCCCGGATGGAATGTCCCCCGGTGCAGTTTGCTGCCGCTGAACCACACGCACTCGACGCGATCCGTGTAGTTAGCCGGGTCGTCGACCGTCATCGTGGGACCTCCGGATTTCAGTTGCACCAGGTCGCCCTCTGCGAAGTTTGTCGGCATCTATAGTTTCCTTCTTCGACCGACCGGGCCGGGCATCTTCGGTTTGCGGTCCCCGAAAAGACGGTAGCGCTATGTGGTTATTCGTCCAACTTGGAACACTAGGCGGGCCATGCTCTGAGCGTGACCGCTCCGTGACCGTGCCCTACTGGGGCCGCAAGGCCCAATCACTGAGTCGCTATAAACCGTTGCCAGTACTGCGTTACAACGGGTCGACGCGCCTATGTCAGCCGTAGGCATCTTGATGCTGTATCAGATGTAACGGTCGCAATGCCGGAGCGGTGACACCAACCGCTCACCGTCCTTCAGGGAAGCCCGTGAAGCCCTCGTCGAGTTGCACACCCCAGCTGTTGAGCAGCATGGAAGCGAGATTGTAGGCACCGACCGTAAAGACGACGTCCATGAGTTGTTGGGTGTCGTACTCGGCGCTGAGTGCCTGCCAGGTAGCGTCGGTGATGAAGGCGTCGGCGTGCAACTCGTCAACGGCCCGCAGCAGCGTGGCTTCGAAAGGAGCCCACTCCGGCGCATCAGGGCCTGCGGTGATGCGGAGGAGCTCGTCTTCAGTGAACCCGATGGAGCGGGCGACGGCGCTGTGCGCGGCCCATTCATATTCGGCTCCGCAGAGCCAGCCGATGCGGAGGATGAGCAATTCTCGGTGACGCGGAGACAGGGTGTTGGATTCGCTGTTGATGTGGCCAAAGGCGAAGGCGTCGAAACTCCCCGCGGCAACGGGATGATGGGCAGCTGTCTTGAAGACATTCAACAGCCGGCCCGCCTGTTCGTGAGGCTCAAGATAGGCGCGCTGAGCGGCGGTCCAGTCGCTTCTCTCGACCGGTGGGATCCGTGGTCTGTCGAGGCGCGTGGACTCGTCTCGAGCGACGGGGACCTCACCGGAAGCTACGGAAGCTTGATCTCCATCCGCGCCGCATGCGGAAGTGGCAGTCAACACCAGAGACAGGAACATCAGCCGTTTCATCATCTGGAAACACCCCTCGGCACGAAGTGTGGCTGTACCGGCGCCACCGTTCGAACCACGTTGCATCTCAGTAGTCACCAAGTAGTCGCGCCGAGCGAACGGACCGGGCACAAGTTCACGAATAAAGGTCAGTCGACAGGTACTTCATGCCGGAGTCACAGAGCACCGTTGCCACGGTGCGGCCGGCGCCGAGGCGTTTCGCCACGCGCAGGGCGGCCGCCACATTGGCTCCGGAAGACGTGCCCACGAACAGGGCCTCCTCCGTCGCCAGCCTCCGGCTCATGGCCTGGGCATCCGCCGTCGACACGGCAACGATCTCGTCCGCGAGCGCGGCGCTCCATAGCGGCGGGACGAAGCCGACGCCGATACCCTCGATGTTGTGCGCACCGGGGTCACCGCCGGACAAGACCGGAGATTCAGCCGGTTCGACGGCGACGATCCTGATTTCCGGATCGCGGGCCCGTAGTACCTCCGCGACGCCGGCGAGGCAATGCGCGGTGCCGACGACCTGTACGAACGCGTTGACCTGCCCACCCGATTGCTCCCAGATCTCTTCGCCGAGTGGGATATAGCCGGCGACCGCGTCCTCATTGTTGAACTGGTCCGCGTAGAAGGCGCTGGGTGACTCACTGAGCGCCGCGGCCTTCGCCATCATGGCCTCGACAAGCTCCTTCGTGATGCCACCCTGATCGCTCGGGATCTCGATCACTTCCGCCCCGAGAGCGCGCATGTGGTCCCGCTTCTCGCGGCTGAACGCGTCCGAGGTCACCAGGGTGATCGCAACCCCCCGCGCTGCGCACACGAAGGCGAGCGACGTCCCGGTACTGCCGCCCGTGTATTCCACCAGCGTGCCGTCGGGGGTCAATCGTCCCGATGCCGCGGCGCAATCGACAACGGACAGCGCCATACGGTCCTTCATGCTGCCGGTCGGATTGTGGCTTTCGATCTTCACCAGGACGCGCGCGTGCTCGGGCGGCACGATGCGCTGCAACGCAACGAGCGGAGTTTCGCCGATCGACCTGATGATGCCGTCATCGTGCACTGCCTCACCCATCCTCAGTGAAGCCGCAGAAATCTGGCGGCGTTGTGATAGAGGATGTCGCGCTTCTGTCCCTCTGTCAGGAATTCGGCGTCGAGGATCGCCTTGATGCCCGTCCCGAAGTCATCGAGTCCGACGTCCGACCCGAACATTACGCGGTCCCCAAAACCGGCGTCGACAATGCGCTTCAAGTAGGCGTAATACTCGGCGCGTGAGATGGCGATCTGCAGATGTCCGACTTCTACATAGACGTTGGGGTTGTGCCATAAGACGGTCAGGAGCTCATCCACCATCGGCCAACCGGCATGCATGATGAACAGCCGAAGATCCGGGTGCCGGCGAAGTACTTCTTCGAGCTCGAGGGGATTTCCGGCGCGAATCTGGAAGTCGGGGAACTCCGCGTAGATTGATTGCGTCGACGCTGCCCAGGCGGGTCCGGGACCCATGTGCAGTCCGAACGGAATATCGAGTTCCTCGGCCAAGCTGAAGTATGGTTCCAGCGCGGGGTCATTCGGGAAGATCCCGAAGAGTTCGGTAACCACCTCGCCTAACATCGCGATACGACCGGCTTCGACCTCGCCTCGCAGCCACGCAATGTCGGGAAGGAGGTTGTCTCCATCTGCGAAGCACTGGCCGACGAACTGCTGTATGCACGGGAACATGAGAGAAGGGATCAGGAGGGCCCGTGACTCCTTCGTCCAAGCAGCCAGGTGATGCGGATACGCCGTTAGCACTGCGTGTTGCACGTTGTATGAGGCAAGCGCGTCCAACCAGGGTCCTAACGGTTGGACCGACTCCTCTCCAAAAACGAAAGCGCCGTGGAAGTGCATGTCGATGACGGGCTGGGCGCCCTCCTGTTGAGCAACGAGTGGAGAAACGCTCAGACAGACACCTACGGCGGCGATCACACTCGCCATTTTCATACCTAAACCTCCGTACGCAAGAAGTCGTCTAACAGGTGTTCAGAAGATCTCCCTCTGCAAGTTCTTTCGCACGTTACCCGTGGCCCCCCGACCGCCCTATCCTACGAACAGGCCATCCTGAGCAACAACCTTGCCGGCCTTGATGACCACCGACGGATCGAGCTGCCCGAAGCGATACGGCAACTCGGCATAGTCGTCGACGGCGTAGATTTGCAGATCGGCCTGCTTGCCGACCTCCAGCGTGCCGACCGTTTCACCTCGCCCCATCGCCCAGGCGGCGTTACGCGTCGCCGCCACCAGTGCCGCCGCCGGGCTCATCCGCATCAGCAGACAGCCGAGCGCCACGATTACACCCATGGAGTCGACCGGCGAGGTACCGGGGTTGAAGTCCGTGGCCAGGGCCAGTGCGACGCCGGCCGCTTGCAGCCGGGCGGCCGGGGCCTGGCGACGCGCCATGACGTACAGCGGTACGGACGGCAGCATCACGGCGATGACGCCGGCCTCGGCAAGCGCCTTCATGCCGGCGACGGGAACAAAATCGAGGTGGTCCGCCGAGATGGCGCCGAGCTCGGCGGCGAGCTCAGAACCGCCGCAATCGGAGAGCTGATCGGCGTGCAGCTTGATGCCGAGGCCGGCCTTCTTGCCATGCTCCAAGACGCGGCGACATTCCCGCACGGTGAACGCACCGACCTCGCAGAACGCGTCGACGAAGGCGGCGCGGTCGGCCAACGTGTCGATCATCTCGAGCACGAGGTCGATGTAACCGTCACGATCGTCGCCGAACTCCTCGGGAATCGCGTGGGCACCGAGCAGGGTACCGACGACGTCCCAGGGGCCGATGCCGTCGAGACGGCGAACAACGCGCAGGATCTTGGCCTCGTCGGCAAGGCTCAGGCCGTAGCCGCTCTTTGCTTCAACGGTCGTCGTGCCGCCGGCGATCATCCGGCGCAGGCGCCGTTCGCCGATCTCGGCGAGCTCGTCCTCGGAGGCGGCGCGGGTCGCCGCCACGGTGGACAGAATGCCGCCGCCGGCAGCGAGGATCTCCTGGTAGCCGGCACCGGCGATGCGTTGCCCGAACTCGCCCGCGCGCCAGCCGCCGAAAACCAGGTGCGTATGCGCGTCCACGAAGCCCGGCAGCACGACACCACCGCCGGCGTCTATTCGAACGGCGTCTTGGGCCACCCGTACGGCGGCCGGCAGCTCGTTGGCGGGACCGACATACACCAGCTCGCCGCCGTTGGCGGCGATCGCCGCATCGCGTAGCTCGGCAACTTCTTCTTGCAGCGCCCCGACTGCCGGACCCGGCGCGCCGGCGGCCATCGTCAAACAGCAGGGTATGCCGGTAACAACCAGGGTAGCGACGGGCTTGTCGCCGGCGTCGCGATCCGGGCGCTCGCTCATGCGTCTGCCGGCAGCGCGGGCAGCTTCATGTCGTGACGCCGCGCCGCGTCGATCGCCTGCACATAGCCGGCGTCGGCATGACGCACCACGCCCAGGCCCGGATCGGCCGTCAGAACACGGTCCAAGCGTTCGGCGCGGGCATCGGTGCCGTCGGCGACGATGACCATGCCCGCATGCAACGCATAGCCGATGCCGACGCCGCCGCCGTGATGGAACGAAACCCACGAGGCGCCGGAAACGGCGTTGAGGCCGAAATTCAACAACGGCCAATCGGCCACGGCGTCGGAGCCGTCGCGCATGGCCTCGGTCTCTCGATTCGGCGACGCCACCGACCCGCAATCGAGATGGTCGCGGCCGATGGCGACCGGCGCCGACACCTTGCCGTCGGCGATCAACCGGTTCATGGCGGCGCCGAACTTCGCCCGGTCACCGTAGCCGAGCCAGCAGATCCGCGACGGCAGCCCAAGCTGTGGCACGCGCTCGCGGGCCAGGCGGACCCATCGATGCAACATCGGATCGTCGGGAAACAGGCGCAACAGCTCGTCGTCGAGCACCGCCAGGTCCGCTTCGTCTCCCGACAGGCAAGCCCAGCGGAACGGCCCCTTGCCGTCGCAGAACAGCGGCCGGATATAAGCCGGCACGAAGCCGGGATAGAGAAACGCGCCGTGCTCGTCGCGCACCTCGAGACCGCCGGCTTCGGCCTGCCCGCGCAGGTTGTTGCCGTAGTCGAAGCAGACGGCGCCTTGCCGCTGAAGATCGAGGATCGCCTGAGTGTGACGCATGATCGTGGCGACGCTGCGGCGCTTGTACTCGGCCGGGTCGGCCAGGCGCAGCTCGTCGAGATCCTCGAGATCTCCTTCGGGAACGTAGGACAGCAGGTCGTGCGCCGAGGTCTGGTCGGTCACTACATCGGGCGTCTTACCGCGCGCCGCGAGCTCGGAAAACACATCGGCCGCATTGCCCACCAGGCCGACGGACAACGGCGTTCCGGAGCCGGTCGCGGCATCGATCCAGGAAAGCGCCTCGTCGAGATCTGTTGTCATCCGATCGCAATAGCCCTCTTCGACTTTCCGAGCAATCCGCTCGCCGCGGACCTCCACGATCAGGATCGCCGCCTCGCTCATCGTGCCGGCCAGCGGCTGCGCTCCGCTCATGCCTCCCATCCCGGCGGTCAGGACGAACCGACCCTCGAGGCTGTCGGCGTCGAACTCCTGCCGCGCCAGCGACGCGAACGTCTCGTACGTACCCTGCAGGATTCCCTGGGTGCCGATATAGATCCACGAGCCGGCCGTCATCTGCCCGTACATCATGAGGCCGAGCGCATCGAGGCGATCGAACTCGTCCTGGGTGGCCCAGTGCGGCACCAGGTTGGAGTTGGCGATCAGCACCCGCGGCGCGTACTCATGTGTGCGGGCGACGTACACCGGCTTTCCCGACTGCACGCACAGCGTTTCGTCGGGAGCGAGCTCCTCGAGCGCCGCCACGATCTGCCGGTAACAGGCCCAGTTGCGCGCCGCACGCCCGCTGCCCCCATACACAATGAGGTTCTCCCAATCGACCGCCACCTGCGGATCGAGGTTGTTCATCAGCATGCGCATCGCGGCCTCGGCGTCCCAGGTGGAACAGCGCCGTTGGCTGCCGCGCGGTGCGTGGATCAGCTCGGACGGCCGCTGCTCCGCGAACATGGGCCGGTTACTGAGTGGTCGCGAGCGTGCCGACATCGTGTTTCTCCGTTCCCGTGCAGACGGTGGTGAAAGCTACCCTTTGATGACACCCATGGGCTTGAGGCGAAACACCTTGTCCGAAACGCCGGCGCCGGCCATCACGGCGACGACGTCGGCAACGTCCTTGTAAGCGTAGGGCATTTCCTCGGCGACGGTACGCTTGCCGGCGGCGCGCACGACCACGCCGCGCTCCCGCATTTCGCCGAACAAGTCGCGGCCGCGGCTCTCGCGCTTGGCGCGAGCCCGGCTCATGACGCGGCCGGCGCCGTGGCAGGTCGATCCGAACGTCAGCTCGAGCGCACCCGGAGCACCGATGAGAACGTAGGAGTAACGACCCATGTCACCCGGCACAAGCACCGGCTGGCCGACGTCGCGCAGGCTCTCGGGAATTCGCTCGTCGCCCGCCGGGAAAGCTCGCGTTGCACCCTTGCGGTGCACGCAGAGATGTCGGGTCTCCCCATCGACGACGTGGTCTTCGAACTTGGCGACGTTGTGGCAGACGTCGTAGATGAGTTTCATCCCCAGATCCGCAGGGCCGAGGGCGAACACCTGCATGAACGCGTCGCGTGCCAGGTGGGTGATCGTCTGCCGGTTCGCCCACGCGTAGTTGGCGGCACAAGCCATGGCTTTCAGGTAGTCGCGTCCCTCGTCGGAACGGATCGGCGCGCAGCAGAGCTGGCGGTCGGGCAGATCGATACCGTATTTCACTACAGCCCGGTTCATGACGCTCAGGTAATCATCACAAACCTGGTAGCCGAAGCCCCGTGAGCCGCAATGGATCAGCACGCAAACAGTACCGGCTTCGACCCCGAGCGCCGCCGCTTTTTCCGGCAGGTAAATTTCGTCGGCAAAACCGACTTCGAGAAAATGATTGCCCGACCCCAGCGTACCGACCTGTCGGCGGCCGCGCTCGATGGCGCGCTCGCTGAGCACATCCGGATCGGCG
>CBDUXW010000093.1:0-9194 GCA_965371275.1 uncultured bacterium
GTGCATCACCAGGCCCCGTGTGTCGTGCATGCGGATGATCTGCTCGCCGATCTGCGTGAAGGTCTTGCCGCCGTCGGTCGAGTGGAAGGCGCGGTTGCCGAGGATGAAAAGATCGTCCGGGTCGTCGGGGGAGACGCGGATGTCCGTGAACTTCCAACCGTAGATGCCGAATACGGGGTAGATGTCGTCCACGTTGGCCTTGCGCCAGGATTCTCCCTTGTCGTCCGATCGATAGACCTCGCCGCCGACGATGTCGCGATTCCGTTGTTCCGGCGGGCTGCCGGGGGGCGGCTCGAAGGGCGCCCAGTTGTCGATGTAGGCGTAGACGATATTCGGGTCCGACGGCGCGAAGCTCAGGCTGCTGCGGCCGAGCGCACCTTGGGGTAGGCCGTTGGCGAGCTTCGTCCACGTCTCGCCCGCGTCGCTGCTCTTGTAGATTCCGCTCTCTTGTCCGGCGACGGTCGGCTCGCCGCTGACCGCCTCCCATGCCGACGCCAAGATCGTTCGGCGGTCGGAAGGATGCATCGCCAGGTCGACGACGCCGGTCCGGTCGCTCATGTAGAGAACTTTCTCCCATCTCCGGCCGCCGTCGGTCGTCTTGAAGACGCCGCGCTCCTCATTGCGGGTCCAGAAGTGCCCGATGGCAGCAACGTAGACTACGTCGGGATCGGCGGGGTCGATGAGCACCTTGCCGATGTGGTGGCTGTCGTGCAGCCCCATGTTTTGCCAGCTGCGGCCCGCGTCGCTCGACTTGAATACGCCGGTTCCGGCGTACGAATAGCCGCTATGGCGCGGCTGGGTCTCGCCGGTCCCGACCCAAACGATGTCGGAATCGACACTGGCGACCGCCACGTCGCCGATCGTGAAGGTCGACTCCTTCTCGAAGATCGGCTCCCAGGTCAGGCCGTTGTTGGTTGTCTTCCATAGGTTTCCCGATCCCACGCCGACGTAGATCGTGTCGTGGTCGTCGGCCGGAACCGCGATCGCCTCGACCCGCGCCCCTGCCTGCTTTGGGCCGACAGCGCGCCATTGGAGATCGAAGAAGGGAGATTCGCGCTCCATCTGCTGATGCCGGGCCCAGGCCTGCATTCGCGTATCGGGGTCGGTGGCCTCGATGATCGGCGACTGCGTCGGTCCTGCGCCCTCGGCTTGGGGCGTCGCCGGCTCGACCGCACCGACGGGCGTCGGCACCGGTCCGGATAAGCTCCACAAAGCAACAACGGTCACGGTGAACAACACCAGCGATCGGCGCATCTCAGATATCCCCTTCGCGGAACGGTCCTCGGCCCGGCTGGGTGATCTCGAAGCCCTCGGCGTCCTTCAGATCGCGAACGATCCTGCGCACGTCGGCGAGTAGTTGCTTGGCGTCGTAGATGATGCCGTCCTTGATCGTGTACTTGACGCCGCCCACACGCACGACCTCGTTGTCGAGCGTCAGCTTCACCGCGCCCATGCCGTACAAGACCTTCAAGTTCGCGAGCGGGTTCTCGTCGACTACTACGAAGTCGGCCATTTTACCGATCTCGATGGTGCCCACCTGATCGGCGACGCCGAGCGCCTCGGCGCCCTTGAGCGTCGCCGTTTGGATTACCTCGAGCGGATGGAACCCGGCCTCACGCATGAGCTCCATCTCGCGCACGAACGAAAACCCATAGAGGTTGTATGAGTATCCTGAGTCGGTGCCGATCGCCACGCGCCCGCCGCGGTTCTTGTATTCGTTGATGAAAGTCATCCAGAGCCGGTAGTTCTCCTTCCATGCCACCTCTTCTTCGGTGCCCCAGTAAAACCAGTACGAGGCATGGGCGATGCGATTGGGCTCGTAGAAGCGCCATAGCGACGGAATCGTGTGCTCCTCGTGCCATTCGGCACGCGCCATGCGCATGAAGTCGCGGGTCGTCTCGTAGGCCACGAAGGTCGGCACCATGGTGAAGTCGATCTCGAGTAGTTCATCCATCACCGCGTTCCAGTGGTCGGAAAACGGCGGCGCCGCCTGCTGCCACAGGCGGCCGGCCTCGCTGAAACGATCCTGTTCGTCGTTGTAGTTGTAGTCGAGCGGGTAATGCTGCAGCGTGCGATCGGTGAACAGCGCTTCGGGCAGCCCGTACCAGTGCTGCATCGAGGTAAGCCCGAGCCGCGCCGAGTCGATCACGTCCATCCAACCGACGTTGAGCTGGGCGTGGAGCATGGTGGTGTAAAGGCCACGCTTGGCGGCCTCGTTGAGCGCTGCCGCCATAATGTCGGGTCGCAAGCCGAAGAACTTGATGCCGTGGCTGCCGACGTCGGCGATCTCGTTGACCCACTCGCGTGCCTCCTCAGGAGTGGCGATAGGCCCGTCCCAGCCCTGCCCGAAGCCCGCCGACGGCAACAGGCGCGGGGCGACGATCTCATTGCTCTCCGAACGCCGCTGGTGCTCGAGCATCCAGCCGATGCCGTTGCCGCTGCCCGGGTCGGCGCTGGTGGTTATTCCGTGGCCCATCCACAGCTTGAGAACGTATTCGGCCGGTGTGCCCTGGGCGCGGCCGCCGAGGTGTCCGTGCAGGTCGACGAAGCCGGGCAGCACGTAGTGGCCCTCGAGGTCCAGAACCTCATCGCCGTCGCGCACGGGCGGGCGGCGGCTCGGGTTGATCGCCACGTCCGGCGCGCCGACGCTGACGATGTCGACGATCCGGTTTCCTTCCACAACGATATCGACCGGGCCGAACGGCGGCGCACCGGTGCCGTCGATCAGCGTGGCGCCGCGAAGAATGAGGCGGGCGAACGGGCCTTCGCCTTCGGTGCGGTCCGGGGCGGCTTGAATCTGCGGTAGGGCACCGGACGCGGCGGCCGCGCTCGTGACGGCGATAGCGAGAAGTACGGCGACAAAGCGGACTGCGTTGCGCGTAAACAGATCCATGGCGAAGCTCGCCTCCATAGCTCGGTGCGGTGACCGTGGCTGGCCGAAAACCGATTGCCGCACTCTACAGGGAGTTGCCCGCCGGTTCGAGTTGGTGGGAGTTGGTGCGCGTTGGGCACAGTCTCAGATCGTGCCCGCTGTTGATCGTCATCGCGAACCCGTCACCCGCGGGACGTTGACACTACCGACCTCGAGCACCTGGCTCCATACCCGGCGCCCGACCGCGTCGGCCTCGCGGATGATCGCGTCCTCGTCCATCGTGAGGACCGTGCGGTCCCGCATGACGAAGCGCCCGTCGATCATCACCGACTCGATGTCACCCGGGTGGCCGGAGTGAACCACGGCCGAGACGATGCGGCCCGCCGGCACCAGGTGAGCGCGCTGGGTATCGATTACGAGGATGTCGGCCCGCTTGCCCACCTCGAGCGTGCCGAGAAGCTCCTCCTGTTGCACCGCCCGCGCGCCACCCTGCGTCGCGTCCGCGAGCATGTCTTCGGGTTGTGGCTTGAGGCCCGGCACCTCATCCCCATCGCGGTTACGGTGGATCCGCTCCGTGACCAAGGCAATTCGCATCACCTCGAACACGTCGTTCGTGTTGTTGTCGGTGCCGAGCGCGATCGTGCATCCGGCTTCCCGGAGCGCCGGGATCGGCGGGCTCACCCCGCGATTCGCCGCCATCGCCGCCTGGTGCGAGATCGTCGTCCCCGACCCGCCGAGCAGTTGGATCTCGGCATCGTTGACGTATCTAGCGTGGGCGGCGAAAAGCCTCGGGCCGAGGAAGTCGTGCCGGTCCAGGTACTCCGCCGGTCGTATGCCGTGGTATCGGACCATGAACTGGAATTCGGCGCGGCTCTGGTTCAGGTGGATCGTGTACCCGAGGTCGTGCTCCTCCGCGAACGCACGGACGGCCCGCAAGAGCTCGGGCGACGATGTCTCAACGAGCGCGGCCGCCGGGAAGACGCTGATCCGTCCCTGTTCCGCGCCGTGCCATGAGCTGAACAAGTCGCTGATGCGCTGCATCCCCTGGTCGCGAAGCGTCGCGGAGAACCTCGGGGTCTCATCGCTCAGCACGAGCCGCTCAGGGGACATCGCGCCGCGGACGTTCTCCGCGTCGCGAACGGACTCGGCAAACACGCAGCGAAGACCGGACTCCGCCAACGCCGCCGCGTGTCGTTGGATGTTGCCGACGTTCTCGACGATCGTGGTCGTACCGGTGCGGATCGCCTCGAGCGCGGCGACCTGCACCATCAGGGTGCGCTCCTCGCCCTCGAGAAGGCTCGCCGGCGAGACCGGGAGACGGGCGGTGTTCGGGAAGCCGAAGTCTTCGTTGAAGCCGCGGGCGATGACCGCGCTCATGTGCGCGTGACAGTTGATCAGGCCTGGAAGGAGCGCCTTTCCCCGTCCGTCGTAGACGTCGGCCCGGGGATACAACGCCACGACCTCGTCGGTGGGACCGATGGCCGCGACGTTCTGGCCCTCCACGGCGAGGGCCACGTCGTTCTGCACGCCGTCGGCATTCACGACGGTCGTGTTCGCGAACACCACCGTCGCGCTTTGGGACCCTGGGGCCATCCCGGGACTCGCCTCGGCTCGAACGCCCTGTTGCTCGAGGAGGAGGGCGGCGGCTCCGGCGCCGGCTCCGCCGAGGAGCTTGCGGCGGGTTAGCCTCGTGGAGCTCTCGGAGGATTGGGGGGCTGAAGAGAACGGATGGGTCGGGTTCGTCATGGTGCACCTCCGCGGATCGACGATTCGTCGACACGAGGATCTCACATAACGGGCCAATTGACTCACGACGCGGAGCGTCAGGGCACGAGCTTGCGCAAGCCCACCGGCTATCGATAGCCGGCGTAGCCGGCGCCCGATGATTGGTAGACTTGGGCCCCGATACCTCGACGCCCACCCAGACCCTTGAGCTCACGATGCCGCCACGCCTGTTGGTTTCGATCTTGTCGTCGGTGGGCCTGACGGCGGGAATCGCGGCGGCTCTGACCGCCGGCGCCCATCCCGCGCACGCGCACGAGCAGAGGCCGAGCGCCACGCTGCGCATCGAGGTCGTTGCCGTGGGGCAGCCGGTGGCCGGCGCCGCGGTACAGGTGGCGGACCAGGAGCATCTCACCGGTGAAGACGGCGTCGTCGTCGTGCAGGTTGCCCCGGGACGTGTCCTCGTGGTCGTGCGACGCGACGGGTTCATCGATGCAGAGCTGAACCTCGATGTCGAGCCGCTGGAAGACCGACGGGTGTCCGTCGTCCTGATTCCCGCCGACGTCGACGAAGAGGTCGTCGTGGTTGCAAGTACGCGCACCGGGGGCCGGATCGAGGACCAGCCGATGCGCGTCGAGGTGCTCGAACGGGAGGAAATCGAGGAGAAGATGATGATGACGCCCGGCGACATCGTCATGATGCTCAACGAGATGGGCGGACTCCGCGTGCAAACGACATCGCCGTCGATGGGCTCGGCCAGCTTGCGCATCCAGGGAATGCGTGGCCGCTACACGCGCTTCTTCTCCGACGGCCTGCCTCTATTCGGGGAGATGCCCGGTGGCCTCGGTTTGCTGCAGATCCCGCCGATGGACCTCGCACACGTCGAGGTCATCAAGGGCGTTTCCTCGGCACTTTATGGCGCCGGGGCGATGGGCGGCGTCGTCAATCTCGTCGCGCGGCGGCCCGGCCGCTCCGCCGGGCACGAGGTCTTGATCAACCAGTCGACGCTCGGGGCGACCGACGCGATTTTGTGGTCGGCAACGCCGATCGGTGAGCGGGGCGGGTTCTCGCTGCTCGGGGGGCTGCACCGGCAGAGCCGCACCGACGTCGACGGCGACGGGTGGGCGGACCTGCCCGAATACCAGCGTGCCGTTGCCCGGCCGCGGTTCTACTGGAACGGCGAAGCCGGGGGATCGGTTTTCGGCACCGTCGGGATGACCTACGAGCAGCGTACCGGCGGTACGGTGGCGGGCGCTGTGTTGCCGGCAACCGGCTTCCCCTACGTCGAGGCTCTTGAGACCACGCGATTCGACGGCGGTGTGGTCGGTCAAATGATTGTTGCGGACGACTACGTCGTAACGGGTCGCGCCGCCGCGGTAGGGCAGTGGCACGAGCATACGTTCGGGGAGGTGCGCGAGCGCGACCGGCACGCCAGCGCCTTCGCAGAGGGCGCGATTCGCGGCGCCGCGGGGCGCCACACGTGGGTGGCCGGCGCGGCATTCGAGATCGACAATTACGATCCGGTCGACGTGCCGCAGTTCGCCTACAACTTCATCAAGCCGGGCGTCTTCGTTCAGGATGACGTGACTGTCCGCGAGTGGCTGTCGCTCTCGCTCAGCGGCCGGCTCGATTGGCACAGCGAGTACGGTACGTTCTTCAGTCCGCGCATCTCAGCGCTTTTCCGCAGCGGTGGGTGGACCAGCCGTGCTTCCTTCGGCACCGGGTTTTTCGGGCCCACGCCGCTCACAGAGGAAACCGAGGCCGCGGGCCTGACGCGGCTGGCGATCCGGGAGCCCCTGGTCGCCGAGCGCGGCAAAAGCGCGGCCATCGACATCGGCTACGAAAGAGGAATCCTCGCCTCCACCGTCACGTTCTTCGCCTCGCGCATCGAGAACCCGGTGATCGTGGAGCGAGAGGAGCGCTACCTGCTGCGCAACCTCGACGGGGTCACCGACAACCGTGGCGTGGAGCTGCTGGTTACCGCGCGCCGCGCGCCTTTTTCAGTCACCGGCAGCTACACGTACGTGGACGCTCGCGACAAAGAGCTCGACATCGAGCGCCCGGTGTCGTTGACGCCGCGCCACAGCGCCGGGCTCGTGGCGATGGCGGAAGATGAGGACTGGGGCCGCGTCGGCCTGGAGGTGTATTACACCGGCCGCCAGAGCCTCGAAGCAGATCCCTACCGGATGACAAGCGAGGCTTATGTGATCCTCGGCCTGCTGGTCGAGAAGCGGTTCCGCTCTTTCGCCCTCTTCGTGAACGGTGAGAACCTCACCGACGTGCGGCAATCGAGCTGGGGCCCCATCCTGCGGCCGGAGCGCAATGTCGACGGCCGCTGGACCGTCGATGCGTGGGCGCCGTTGGAAGGCCGGGTGATCAACGGCGGCGTGCGGGTGTACTTCTGAGCACGCGCGCGAGCGTTGGGCGCAATCTCGGAGACGTTATCGCTGGGCAGCCGCGCCGGCCTGGACGAATGTGTTCGCGAGCACACGCGAGAGCGACGAGGCGCGAAAGAACGGACGCACGCCCGCGCCGAGCTCCCTCTCAGTGGCCAGGCTCTTGGCAAACGAGACGTTGGTCGTGATCGCGATGACGATCCCGTGCTCGGGAAGTATCACGAACGAGGTCGTTCCGCCGACCGAGCTACCTTCGTGGCCGAACACCGTCGTCGGCTCGGATCCCGGCCCGATCGAGATCTCGCGTACGAACCAGCCGAGTCCGTACCCGGTCGATTCTCCGGACCCGAGCTCGAGCGGCGTGCGCAGCGTCGCGAGCGTGTCGGCGCGCAGCAAACGTCCTTCGAGCATCGCCAGACCGAACCGCACGACGTCGGTCGGGGTCGACAGAAGTGAGCCCGCTCCTTGGATACAGGTGTTTTCGGCGTCCTGTCGGATGGCGCCCTCTACGCCGCGGCTTGGATCACGAGCCATACTCGGCCAATAGAAGCTCGTGCGGTCGGCCACGGGCCCGGGGTCATCGAGGATGGTGTCTCGCATCTCCAGCGGGTCGAGGACCTCGCGCTGCAGGAAGTCGAGAAACGGCTCGTCGGCGACGGCTTCGACCACCGCGCCCACCAGCGTCCAGCCGTAGGGCGTGTACCGGTATCGGGTACCGGGCTCGAAGAGCAGCGGATCATCGGCGAATAGCTGCAGCCCGTCGTGTGGGGTGTCGCAGTGGCGCCGCATGTAGAGCAACTCCTCGTCGTCGCTGTATTGGCGGACGCCGGCGAGGTGTCCCATGAGCTGGCGCGTGGTGACGGGCCATTCCTTTTCGGGAAAGCTCGGCACGTAGTCTCGAACCGGCGCGTCGAGATCGAGCAGCCCGCGCTCGTGCAGCAGTCCAACGGCCGTGGCGGTCATCGGCATGGCGACGCTGCCGATGCGGAATCGCGTCTTCGGTGTCACCGGTAGCCGCTCTTCGAAATCCGCCCAGCCGAAGCCCTCGGCCCAGACGACCTCTCCCGCCACCCCCACAGCAAGCGACAGGCCGGGCAGGTTCTCCTCGACCATGAAGGCGCGAACGAGAGGGCGTGCCCGCTCGACCGCGTCGATGTACGACGGGTCGGGCGGCTCGTCGATCTGTGACCGCACCGCCGCAGGGTCGTCGCCGTGTACGATCGTGCAGGCGGCCAGGAGAGGTGTGGCCAGCAAGAGAATCGTGGCTGGCGGAAGCGGAAGGAAGCGGCCGAGGCGAGTTGGTGTGTTGATCATGCAAGGTACTTTGTCATGCAAAGCAAGCGACGTCAACGTAGGCTGAAGGACACCAAATCCTCAACCTCTGACTGGTACTAAAATGGGGCTTCGGTCAGCGTGTGCTCGGCGTCGTCGAGGACGATGCGATCATCTGGTTCTGGATGGGATCCGACGCCGGCTTCAACAACCTCTCGTCAGCACTGATTTAATGAGTTACCAAGTGGCTCAGCCACATGGGGCAGGTCACCACGCCACGCATCGACCGTATACCGACGGCTGGGCCGCGCCCTTTCAGAGAGACTGCGAAAGGCGAACGAGGACACCGTGACTCTCTTTCAAGCACTTCTTCACGAGATAGAGGAAGACGACACCGGCGGCCGAGCAGGTGGAGCCCGGCGGCAAACAGATCGGATCGCGGGCGCGTGAGGATCCGGGTGCTCGGGGCATCAGGCGGAGAGTGTGCGGGCTCCCGTACAATAGGCTTGCTGATCAACGACCGAATCGCCCTCGACGCTGGATCACTGGCGAGTGCGCTGACCCCGGACCAACAGGCACAAGTCGACACCGTCTTGATCAGCCACGCCCACATCGATCACATCCATACGTTGCCGTTTTTCGTCGAGAACCTGCTGCACGTGGTCGAGGAACCGGTCCGCGTTCTCGCCTCCCCGGACGCGATCCGAACGATGCGGGAGCATATTTTCAATTGGCAGGTATGGCCCGACTTCACGCTTCTACCTTCGCCCGAAGCGCCCACGATGAGGTTCGAAGAATTGATTGACGAAAACCCCGTGGAGGTCCACGGCGTGCGTTTCACTCCGATTCGCACGAACCACCCCGTTCATACGCACGGGTTCTTGATCGAGGATGGCGATGCGGCGGTGCTCTGGTCGAGCGACACGGGGCCC
>CBDUXW010000094.1:0-9133 GCA_965371275.1 uncultured bacterium
ACGTTGACGCTTGGACAGACGAGCACTTTTGGCTATCGCTGGACGCGTTCCACAGTCACGTTTGAGGCGGGCGGCGTGTTCAGCGAATCGTCGCTAAAGACGCGCACAGCCGTCGGTAGCTCGCCCACCGTGTCTTCCTCAGGCTCGACCATGTACGTCTGATAGCCGTAGTAGCCGCCGGCGATAATGCCGGCGAACACGGCGAGCTTCAAAGTTGTGGTCAAGAGCCGCTTCAGGGCTTTCATCGTCGTTCCGTGTGTCGCGCGCTGAAAATAGAATCGGCGCGCCAGTCGAAGTCCATGCCGCTCCCCATTAACGACGGGACACGCCTGGCGCGCCGTTCTAAATCTCAGGCAGAGCAAGACGCTGATGAGTCATCAGGTAACGTCTGACCTTTATCAATCGTGAAGCTCAGTATGAGTCAATGCAACCTTTTCCTGGTTAACTCGATGCAAAATCATTGTTAAGGATGTAAAACCCCGCAAACCCCCGGGAAAAAAGGGTTTTTTGGCTGCTAAGATCGGGGGCAAATGAGCTACTTACGGACCAACAAGGCGCAGCTCGCGGCGATCATCGTGCTGGCCGGACTGCTCGTCACCCTGGCCGTCTTCCAGTACAACTGGTTGGGTCGGCTGTCGGAGCGTGAGCAGGAGCGCATGCAGGGCAATCTCGAGTTCGCCACCCGTGCGGTGCGCTGGGAGTTCGACGGTGACCTGGCCGACCTGTACAAGACTTTCCAGGTCGATTACCGCGAGGAGGGAACCTCCGCCGAGCAAATCGCGGCACGCTACGCCGACTGGACGGACGCCGTCGAGGTCCAGGTTATCGAACGTCTCTTCTGGGTAACCAACGACGAGGACAACGGCTTGGTGCTCGAGGAGTTCACCGGCACGGACCATCTGTTCGAGCTCGATGAGTGGCCGGAGCAAATCGCGGAGTTGCGCGACGCGTTCGCCGGCGCCTTGAAGGACAACGAGGTTCAGTTCCAACTGCCGGTCGGGCCGACGCCGCTGCAGGAGGAAATTCCGGCGCTCGTGATCCAGCAGGTGGCAACAAGGCCCTCGAACGAGCTCGCGGATTACCGGTCGATCAACTGGATCGTCGCGGTGTTGAACCGCGATGTGATTTTCGACGATCTCATTCCGCAACTGTCCGAGCGCTACATTCAGGGCGAAGAGGCGTTCGACTACAACGTCGCGATCCAGCGCGTCGACGACCCGGGGTCATTGGTCTACGTGTCCGACGCGTCTCTGACCGCCGAGTCGTTCGCCGAGCCCGACGCCAGCCGCGGCATCTACGCGCTGCACGAGTGGCATTTCTTTCAGCGCACGCTGGTCAGCGTTCGCTCGTGGCGCGTCGTCGCCGAGAGCGCTGCGCCGCGCTGGAACCTCCTCGTGAAACATCAGGCGGGGTCGCTGGAGGCCGCCGTCGCGGTGGCGCGTAACCGTAGCCTGGCCATCAGCCTGGGAATCTTGGCGCTGCTCAGCGGCAGCATCGGGATGATCGTCCTGTCGACGCGGCGCGCGCAGCGGCTCGCCGAGCAACAAATGGAGTTCGTGGCCGGCATATCGCACGAGTTGCGCACACCGCTGGCGGTCATTCGAGCGGCAGGCGAGAACCTTGCCGATGAGGTAGTGCACGATCCGGACAAGACCCGCCAGTACGGCGAACTGATCGATCGCGAGGGTCGCCGCCTGACCGACATGGTCGAGCGCGTCCTGCTTTTCACCAAGCTGCGCTCCGGTCACCGGCACTTCGACCTCAATCCGGTGAATATGCACGCGGTCATCGCCGACGCGATCCGGGCGAATCGAAGCTTGCTGGCTGAACAGTCGGTGGTCATCGAGGACGATGTTCCCGAGGCGCTGCCGACCACGATGGCCGACGCCGACGCGCTGAAGTCGGCACTCGGGAACGTCCTGTCCAACGCCATCAAGTACAGCCACCACGGCGGTGTCGTGACGCTGCAAGCACGTGTAGTCAACGGCAAGAGCGGCTCCGAGTTCCAGATCGCCGTGCGCGACCAGGGCGACGGCATCCCGGCCGCCGAGATACCGCACCTGTTCGAGCCCTTCTTTCGGGGCAAGCGCGCCCAGCGAGCCCAGATCCACGGCAGCGGCTTGGGCTTGAACCTCGTGAAGCGCGTGCTCGAGGGACACGGCGGGTGCGTGACCGTCGACAGCACGCCCGGCGAGGGCAGCACGTTCGTGCTGCTGTTGCCTGTAGAATCTCCTGATGGCGAAGCGGATTCTACTGGTCGAGGATGAGCCCGGACTGCAGCTAACGCTCTCCGATCGCCTGCGCAGCGAGGGGTATACGGTCGAGGCCGTCGGTAACGGCGAAGAGGGCTATACGCGCGCCGTCGAGGGCGACTTCGACCTGATCGTCCTCGACGTCATGCTCCCCGACAAGAACGGCTTCGATGTGTGTCGTGACCTGCGCCAGGTGGGCGTGCAGCTGCCGATCCTCATGCTCACGGCGCGCACCCAGGTCGCCGACAAGGTAGTAGGGCTGAAGCTGGGCGCCGACGACTACCTGACCAAGCCCTTCGAGAACCTCGAGCTGCTGGCGCGCATCGAGGCATTGCTGCGCCGCGCCGCGACCACGCCCTCGGGTCATTCCGTCGATGTCTACGAGTTCGGCAACGTCGCGGTCGATTTTCGCAAGGCCGAGGTGGTTCGCGACGGCGAGCAAGTCGGGCTGTCGGCGCGCGAGTTTCAGTTGTTGCGCTACTTCATCGAACACCGGGGCGACGTGCTGTCGCGCGGCGAGTTACTGAACAACGTGTGGGGATACGACGCGATGCCTTCAACACGCACGGTCGACGTCCACGTCGCCTGGCTGCGGCAGAAAGTCGAGTCCAACTCGCGCCACCCGGAGTTCATCCTCACTGTGCACGGAATGGGTTACAAGTTCGTCGGCTGACCCACCTTCGGCGCCGGGCCTAACCCTCGATGCAGAATAGATGCCTCGTGCTGCGCAGGAACAGCTCACCCTGGGCAATGGCCGGCGAGGCGATGAAGCGCTCGTCGAGAGAATTCACCGCGATGACCTCGAGCTCGGGGCTACGGCGCAAGACGATCACGTCACCCTCTTCGCTGACGAGGTATACCTTGCCCCCGGCGCCCACGGGTGACGCCTTGATCGTGTAGGCGGCAGGCAAACGCTCCTGGGAGTAATGAGCGCGACCGCTGCCGGCGTCGAAGAGCGACAACCGGCTGGTGCCCACCGACAAGCCACCGTCGCGAACGAGATACAGGTAATCGCCCCATAGCAATGGCGAGGGATTGTAGGGCGCTGCCTTGTCGAGCACCCAAGCGATCGCATCGGTACCGTCGAGATCGCCCGAGGCGCCCAGGCGAATCGCCATCACGCGCCGTTCCGCCGAGCCGCTGGCGGCGATCAGCAACCCGTCGCCGGCAACCGGGGTCGGCACGGGATGCGGCGTCATGCCGCTGGCGCGCCAGATCTCTTCACCGGTCGAGAGGTCGTAGCTGGTAATGAAGTTGCCGGCGCTGGCGACAACGTGCAGGCGCCCTTCGTGCTCGACAATCGCCGGCGACGTCCAGGAAGTCTCCTCGTCGCGAAGTTGGCGCCACTTGGTTTCGCCGGTGCGCTTGTCGACGGCCTCGATGAACGACTGCTGCTGATGGTCGAACAGCAGCACGAGCGTGTCGCCGTGCAGTGCCGGGCTGCTCGATTCGCCGAAGCGATTGAGCGCTTCCATCTTGACGCCGAAATCGCGGCTCCACAGCAAGCGTCCCTCGAAGTCGTAGGCGTACAGCCCCTGAGAGCCGAAGAACGCATACACGCGCTCACCGTCGGTTACCGGCGACGCATTGGCGAAACTCGAGTTCGAGCGGTGATAGCTCTCGTGCGGCGTGGCGGTGATTGCCGTGCGCGACCAAGCCACGTCTCCGGTGCGACGATCGATCGCCAGCAGCCGGTACTCGTGGGGAACGAGGCGCATGCGGCCACGGCGGCGCGGCCGATCGGCAGGGGCCTCCGGCTCGGTGGCAACCGCCGTGGTAACGAATACCCGGTCGCCCCAAACGATCGGGCTGGACATGCCGCGGCCGGGGATTTCCGTTTTCCACTTGACGCCCTCGTCGGCGCTGAAGTGCGTCGGTGCATCGCTCAACGGCGCGACGCCGGTTCCCAGCGGGCCGCGCCACTGCGGCCAGTTCTGTTGCGCGTCCTGTGCCGATAGAACGGCCAGGTTGGCTGTGGCGGGCGTGGCGGCGGCGGGATGCGTGGCGGCGATGGACGCACCTGTCGCGAAGCAGGCGAGAATCAGCCCTACAATGGGGAGTCGCAAGGTCCGTGGGGGAGCGATAGTCGGTACCTTCAAGCCTCAGTCCCCGGTGGCGCCGAATGAGCGTCGTCATTGGTAGCATACGCGCGTCCACCTGTCCAAAGGGCCGTCGGCAGTTAACCGTTTGCGAGCGACGAGCACGTATCCGGATGAGCTTCGAATACTGGTACATGTTTCCCATCGCGGTCGTCGTCTCGACGGTGTCGATATCGTCGGGTGTCGCCGGGGCGACGTTCTACACACCTATCTTCCTGTTGTGGCTGGGGCTGCCGCTGCGCGTGGCAATCGGCGCCGCGCTGATCACCGCCACGTTCGGCTTCGCCAGCGGGCTGACCGGCTATGTGCGTCGCGGGCTCGTCGATTATCGGCTGGGCGGCCGCCTGATGGCGACGTCGATCCCGATGGCGGTGCTCGGTGTGTGGCTCGCCGCCCGGATCGACCCGACCTACCTGCGCGTAGTTTTCGGGATGGGATTGTTGGCGATCGCCGCGAGCTTTCTGAGCAGCGGTGTTCCGAAAGCCGCGTCGAGCGCCGGCGCGCCCGAGAGCCGGACCCCAGCCGCCTCACGATCCCCGGATGCCGGCGCCACCAACCCGCACGGCGCGGAAGGCTCGCTGTTCGCCGGCGCGGGAGGGCTGTTCCTGGGGATGATCGCGGCCGGGCTCGGCGAGCTGAACGCCTTCTACCTGATGAAGCGCCGCGGCTTGCCCAGTGACGTCGCCATCGCCACCAGCGTGCTGGTGGTCGCCGGCACGGTGGTAGCGGCGGCGAGCGGGCATTTCATAGGCTTCGTGTACATGGGGTCCGAGACCCTCTCCGAGGTCGGGAATCTGGTGATGTTCACCATTCCCGGCGTCGTCATCGGGGCGCAGATCGGTTGCGTGATCGGCGCGCGCGCCCCCCGCGAGCTGATCATGCGGATGCTCGGCGTCCTGTTCGTGATCGTGGCGATCCTGATCGTCTATCCGGTGATCGCCTGACCGGCGACCGGCCGATGGTCGCTCTCCCCGGCCTTCGAGGTGATCTACAGCTACAATCCCTCCGGCAACCGGGCCTCCGAGCACGAGGGAAACACGAACGCTGATGGAACGCTCATTCAAGAAAGAGATCGAGTCCCTCAAGCTCGGCGACGGCGACACCTTTCACGGTGAGGGAATCCTCGCCGTCACGAAGGCCCTGCTCCAGTCCGGCGTCAGCTATGTCGGCGGCTACCAGGGTGCGCCGATCTCCCACCTCATGGACGTCCTGGCGGATGCCGAGGACATCCTCAACGAGTACGGCGTTCACTTCGAGGCCAACGCCAGCGAGGCGAGCGCGGCGGCGATGTTGGGGGCTTCCATCAACTACCCGCTGCGCGGCGCGGTGACGTGGAAATCGACCGTCGGCACGAATGTCGCCTCCGACGCACTTTCCAACCTGGCGTCGGCGGGGGTAATCGGCGGGGCGCTGATCATCATCGGCGAGGACTACGGCGAGGGCGCCAGCATTATGCAGGAGCGCAGTCACGCCTTCGCCATGAAATCGAGCATGTGGCTGCTCGATCCGCGGCCCAACTTGCCGTCGATCGTCGACATGGTCGAGAAGGGTTTCGAGCTCTCGGAGATCAGCAACACCCCGGTCATGTTGGAGCTGCGCATTCGCGCCTGCCATGTCTTCGGCCGCTTCGCGTGCAAAGACAACGTGGCGCCGAAGTTCTCTCGTCACAATCCGATCCGCGCACCGGCCTCCGACGTGTCGCGCATCATCTTGCCGCCGGCGACCTATGCCCAGGAGAAACACAAGTTCACGCATCGCCTGCCGGCGGCCATGAAGTTCATCGTTGAAAACGGGCTCAACGAGGTGTTCGAGGGTGATCAGGACGACGTCGGCATCATCATGCAGGGCGGCATGTACAACACCGTCCAGCGCGCCCTCAATCAGCTCGGACTCGCCGACATTTGGGGCAACACGCCGATTCCGCAACTCGTCCTGAACGTCACCTATCCGCTGATACCCGATCAAATCGCTTCGTTCTGCGCGGGCAAGAAGGCCGTGCTCGTCGTCGAGGAGAGCCAGCCCGACTTCATCGAGCAGGCGATCAACGCGATCCTCCGCAAGGCCGACGTCGACGCCAAGGTAATCGGCAAGGACGTGCTGCCGATGGCCGGCGAGTACACGTCGGAGGTGATGCTGGCCGGCCTCAAGGAGTTCTTTCGTGCCCATCCGCCGCGGGATCTCGACATCGGTCCCCTCGTATCGAGAGCCGAACAACTCGCCTCGATCAAGGAGCGCGCCGCTGAGCTGCTGGGCGATTCGATGCCGGCGCGACCGCCGACCTTCTGCACGGGCTGCCCGGAGCGGCCGGCCTTTTCCGCCCTGAAGATGGTCGAGAGAGAGCTCGGCCCCACCCACGTGAGCGCCGACATCGGCTGTCACTCCTTCGCTACGTTGGCGCCGTTCAACGTCGGCAACTCGATCCTCGGTTACGGGCTGAGCCTGGCGAGCTCGAGCGGCGTGGCGCCGGCCTTCAACAAGCGTGTGATCAGCGTCATGGGGGACGGCGGCTTCTGGCACAACGGCCTCGCCAGCGGCGTGTCGAGTGCCGTGTTCAACGAGGACGATTCGGTCCTCATCATCATGGATAACGGCTACAGCGCCGCCACCGGCGGACAGTACCTGCCGTCGAGCAATTCCAACCTTCACGGCCGCCCTACCGGCATGTCGATGGAAGGGGTACTGGAGAGCCTCGGCGTCAGGTGGCTCAGAAAGGTCAGCACCTACGACATCGCCGCCATGGTAAAGACGCTGCGCGAGGCGATGACCACCGACGAGGGCGGATTGAAGGTGATCATTGCCCACGGCGAATGCATGCTGGCGCAACAGCGTCGTATGCGTCCGGCCAAGGGGAAAAGGCTGGCCGCCGGTCGGCGGGTGATCGACGAGCGCTTCGGTGTCGATGAGGACGTTTGCACCGGCGATCGCTCCTGCATCCGCTTGTCAGGCTGCCCGTCGCTGACGATCAAGGACAACCCCGACCCGCTGCGTACCGATCCCGTCGCCCACGTTGATCAAAGCTGCGTGGGCTGCGGGGTGTGCGGCGACGTAGCGCACGTCGCCCGGCTATGCCCGTCGTTCTACCGGGCGCAAATCATTCGCAATCCGACGACCTGGGATCGGGCCGTCAACCGGCTACGACGTCTGGTCATCGGTGCGCTCGAGAGCCGTCCGGCCGCGAAGAGCCCGCTCGGAGCTCGAGCCCGATGAACGACCGGCCCATCACGGTTCTGATCGGCGCCATGGGCGGCGAAGGCGGCGGCGTGCTGATGAACTGGATCGTCAATGCCGCCATGGCTCAGGGCTTGCCGGTACAGGCGACGTCGGTGCCCGGCGTCGCGCAGCGCACCGGGGCGACCACCTACTACATCGAGGTTCTTCCCGTTGCAGCGGACACGCTCGACGGGGTCGAGCCGGTGCTGTCGTTGTATCCGAGCCTCGGGAATGTCGACCTGGTCGTCGCCTCGGAGCTCGTCGAAGCCGGGCGGGCAATCGAGCGCGGCTTCGTGAGCCCGGACCGCACCACGCTCATCGGCTGTACCCACCGGCTGTATTCGATCGGTGAGCGCACGGCCGGCGCCGACGGCCGCTTCGACAGCACCCGCATCGTCGACGCCGCCCCGACCATCGCCAAGCGGGCAATCTTGTTCGACGGCTCGAGCGTGGCGCGTGACAGCGGCAGCGTGCTCAACGCCGTGCTTCTCGGTACGATCGCCGGCGCCGGCGTGCTGCCGATTCCACCCTCGGTCTTCGAAGACGCAATCCGCACCGAGGGCAAGGCTGTGGACGCCAACCTCGCCGGATTCGCCGGCGGCTTGGCCTGGGGGCGCGAGGAGACGGAAGCCTCGCCGCCCGCCGCTCAGGAGGCCGCCGACTCGGAATCGCCGGCAGCCGACGAACGGAAGCGCACCCAAGTTGAAGCGCCCCGGGGGCGGCCGCTCTACGACCGCGTGCGTCGCGATTACCCCGAGACGACACACCCGATCGTGCTCGAGGGAGCATCACGGCTCATCGACTATCAGGATACGGCCTACGCCGAGCTCTATCTCGACCGTCTCGACACGGTCCTGGCCGTCGACGCCGACGCCTCGGACAAGGCCGAGCTGACCGCCGAGACCGGACGTCACCTGGCACTGTGGATGGCGCACGAAGATGTCATCCGCGTCGCCCAGCTCAAGACCCGCCGCGGCCGTCTCGAGCACGTGCGCCGCGAGGTCGGCGCCGGTCCCGACGACATCGTGAAAGTCACCGAGTTCCTCAAGCCCGGCGTCGACGAACTCTGCTCGATCCTGCCGCCGCTGGTGGCGCGGCCGATCTTGCGCGGGGCGGAGAAACGCGGCTGGTCGGACCGTTTGAGCGTCGGGATGCAGGTCAAGACCACGACCGTCTTCGGCGCCTCGATGCTGCGGCTGATGGCCGGGCTCAGGCGACTGCGCCGACTCGGCCACGGGTTCAAGGAGCAACAGGCGCTCGTCGAAAACTGGCTCGACCTGGTGCGGCAGGCCGCCGCGCGGGACCAGGGCCTGGCCTTGGAGGTGGCCAAGTGCGCGCACCTGGTCAGGGGCTACGGAGATACGCGAAAAACGGGGTTGGCGAACTTCCGCCGCATCGTGGAGGAGGTCGTCGAGCCCGCGCTGGTCGGCAAGCTCGCCCCCGAGGCGGCGATCGAGTCGGTCGCCACGACCCGGGCGGCGGCACTGCAGAATCCGGATGCCGGAGGCCCTGCGGTTATCTCTCGATCCTGACCCTGTGCTCCCGGAAGCGACAGGCGATTAGCGAGCCCGT
>CBDUXW010000095.1:0-9086 GCA_965371275.1 uncultured bacterium
AGTGCAGGCGAGCACGGCCGCCACACCGAGTAACGTCCACTTACCGGACGGCGGGAGTTCTGCAGTCATGAGAAGAGGATCGCCACCGTGCCACAGGCGAGATTGAACTGCATCGACAGGAGTGCGGCTCGGTGCAGACGATCGAATTGGGCTTGCTGCTCTCCTGTCCTGCTTTCCCCGGAGCGGTCGCGCAGGGCGCGGATGCGTGGCGACAGTAT
Source organism: uncultured bacterium (assembly GCA_965371275.1). GTDB lineage: Bacteria > Acidobacteriota > UBA890 > UBA890 > UBA890 > CBDCBL01. Next base: position 219 of record CBDUXW010000095.1, read on the forward strand.
GAAAATGGAAAAGATCGCCGACAGGCTCATCAGCGCGATGCACGCATACTCGATCGCGTACCAGGGCGACCAGCGCCCGTACCAGCGCACCATCAACACACTCGAGAGAATCAGCGCCGGAATACAGACGAGAACCACACTGTCGAAACGCTGCAACGAGCCGCCGACAATTCTCCCGGCCAGGCTACGATCGGCGACTTCCTTGAACGTGATGGGGGCGACGATGATGCCGATGGCCACAATGCCGCCGACCCACAACACGAGCGCCATCGTGTGCAGGAAATGCAGGATGAGAAAACTCCAGTTCGGCATGGCACACCTGCTCGAGTGGTTGTGGGGCGCTGCTCAGCGGCGCTCGCCGGGGCGCACGCCGTAATAACCGGGGCGTGCTTGGACGCGCCCTGCCCTGCCCTTCACCGTCACGTCGAGTTGCCGCCACTCCCCGTCCCATTGCTGGTTGGTCGGGTAGTACGAAACGGAGTATTGGCTCTCGAGCTCGGCCGCGATCTGGGAATAGACGCTCTCGAGCTCGTCGAGCCGTAGCGGGAAATACGCGGAGCCGCCGGTAATCTCCGCGAGCGCGCGCAGATTTTCGACACTGTCACGCACCGCGTCGCTGGCGTCACCGAGCTCGGTGGCGTCGTGCATCAACTGCAGGCCGACCGTGTACACCAGCACGTCGGACTGGCGGGTGTATTCCAGTACATCCGGAAAGCCGAACCGGCTGTGGACGTCGAGGCCGTCGGACAGGACGATGAGGGCGCGCCGGCCGGTACGGTGGTTCACCTTGCGTAGCGACTCGACCATGGCGTCGAACAGCGATGTCGCACCGTCGGCGTGCATCGACGCGGTGGCGCGGCGCAGCGCTTCGACATCGTTGGTGAAGTCGGAATACAGATACAGCCTGTCGTTGAAACCGAGCACCATGGCGCGGTCGTTGCCCCGCAACAGCGTGTCGACGAGCTTGTCGGCACCGGCTCGGGCGCTGGCGATGCCGCCACCGATCATGCTGCTGCTGGTATCGATGAGCAGGGCCGCGAAAATCGCAGTGTCCTCTCCCTTTGCGAAACTCACTACCTCTTGCACCACGCCGTCTTCGGTGATCTCAAAATCGTTGCCTGCAAGGTCTTCGATGAAGCCGCCCCCCGGTTGTCGGACGGTGACGTTCAAGGTGACGAGGTCGACACTGGCGCCGAAACCGAGGACGTCACTCCGTAGTAGCACGCGCGAGTCGGTCGCGATCCGCCCGCCGGTACCGACGGCGACCACTCGGAGGGCGAAGATGCTCTCGTCTTCGGCGGCAGTAAACATCGTCTGCGCGTTGGCGCCGGAACCGCGGCCGACGAGTCGATCGTTGACATACAGCTCGGTCATCAGTGCCGGCGGTCCGTCGACGGCGACCGAGAAGCTCATCTCGCCGAGCGGAATCGAGTTGACGGCGGGGCTAATGATGCGCACCGCGAAGTCCTCTTCGTATTCCGAGGCGGCAGCCGAATCTGAGGAGCTCGCGGAAGAACCGTTGCCTCCGATCGCCGCTTCGGGTTGCACTCCGCCGCCGGGGATCGTCAGCTCTGCTACGGCTTCGATGGTTTCGTTGGCGGCGAGGCGTTCGAGCGGCGATCCGTCAGGCCCGGTGGCCGCCGCCGGTTCGCGGATGACCAGATAGGAATTCAGCAGGTCCGCAGGGTCGCGCAGGAGGCGCTCGGTGAGCGCCTCGGGATCAGCGGCGCGCCAGTAGCGCGCCTCGATTCGCGCGCGTCCTCGTCCGCGGCGTGGGAACTCGACGAAGTCACGTGCCAGGCGGCTCTCGCCCGGCGGCAAAACCACAAAAACACGCCGTTGCGTGCGCGCCGCCGGCCGGTCAATCCACTGGGCGCTTACCAGCAGGCCGAGGCCCACGGGTTCTTCGCCCAGGTTGGTGAACGTGACGGTGAACTCCTCGACCCGCTTTCGGCCGACCTGAGTGATGACGCCACTGAAGTGCAACTCGCCGATTTCGATTTCCCGGTCGAGCGGGAAAAAGCTGCGAATTCGGTCCGCGCTTCCGAATCCGAATCGGTTGTTGCTGCGATTAACGTCGGGTAAACGGCCCTCAGCGTCGAGACGAACCTCGACGGGCTCGGCGGAGATGGCGATCTCCCACGCTTCCGTTTGCGTACTCGCCGGAATGTCGGCGTAGAGGCGTTCGCCGGTAGCAAGCCGCACTTCGACCTGCGTCCAGGTGGGGATCTCGCTGGCGCGGGTCACCTCTCCGGAGATCCGCGCACCGGCGTCGGTCACCCTGACGCGCGCCAGGCCGAGGTCCACTCCGGCGGTCGGTTCGAGCCAAGCATCGAATACGGCTTGAGGACTCGGTTGGAGGTCTGCGGGAAGATTGCCGACAGCGGTTTCTTGAATGCCTTGCGCCGCGGGAGCGCTGGCGCCCAACAACAACAAGTTGTTGACCGCAGCCTCGCCGTACAACGCCTCGAGCAAGCGGAACGTGCCGTAGGCTTTGCCGCGCGACGCACGGGCGACAGCGCCGGCGCCCTCGAGTGGTACGGGCTGACGCTGGCGTACGGCATTGGCGTAGGCGCTGTCCAGGTTGTACAGGATGGGCGTGGTCGCCCGAGCGCGACGCGCCAGCACCTCGGTCAAGTACAGCGCCGCCCCGTCGGTCCACCAGATGTCGGGGTCTTCGGCGTCGGCGAAGTACAGCCGGCCGAGGGCGTATGACATCAGCCAGCTTGCGTAGCCCGTCGCGAACGCCACACCATGATCTTCGGCCAAAATCGCGAAGGGATCGTTGAAATGCACCACCGGCCCGTTCGGCGTCTGCTCCAGGCGCACGCTGGCCGAGGTTTGCAGGGCGGCCAGCGGGTCAGGCGTCCAGCGCAACTCGCCGGCGGGCACCTGTAGACCGAGAGTCTCTTCGAGGGCCGTCGCCGCATCGTTGGCGTAGCCTGCCAAACGGAGGGCCCATTGTCCGCGATCGGCGGGAGCCACGAGGCGCACGGGGGCCGCGGACAGTTGCAGCGCCTGCGGCGCCTGAATCGCGGCCGCGGCGGAACCCGCGGGTGGGAGCGCCGACGCCGCCGTGGTGGCGGTGGATACCACAAGCACCACGAGTGCGGCCGTCAGCACCGCCCGGTGACGGGCTGTAGCAAGGGAGAGAAATACAGACATATAGCCAGTATAGCATCGGGCCTGCCGCCACATGCGGTTGAGAGGTCGCTGTCTCCGTGCTACGATCGGGCTTCCCTTCGGGCCCCGTAACCTCTTTATTTGCAACTAGTTGCAGGACTTCTATGGCGAGCGAACGCTTCGAAGTTATCATCGTCGGCGCAGGCCTCGCCGGCACGGCGGCGGCCCTGACCCTGGCGCGCCAGGGCGTCGAGGTTCTGGTCATCGAGCGCGGCGATTTTCCGGGTGCCAAGAACCTCTTCGGCGGCATTCTCTATTCGGGTGTTCTCGCCGAACTGATACCCGAGTTCTGGAAAAGCGCCCCGATCGAGCGGCACGTGGTGAACCGGCGGTGGGTGATCCTCGACGAGGATACGCAGGTCGCCCTGGACCTGAAAAGCGCGCGCTTCGACCAGCCTCCCTTCAACAACACGTTCACCGCGCTGCGCTCGAAGTTCGACCGCTGGTTCGCCGAGCAGGCCGAGGAAGCCGGCGCCTTCATTATCAGTGAGACCCCCGTCGAGGAGCTCCTCTACGAGGACGGCAAGGTGGTGGGCGTGCGCACCGGGCGCGACGACGGTGACGTACTCGCGGACTGCGTGATCCTGGCGGAAGGCGCCAACGCCCTCTTGGCCGAAGCCGCGGCGTTGCGCCAGCAGATGGGGCCCACCAACCGGGTCAATGCGGTGAAGGAGGTTCTGGCTCTTCCGCCGGAGGTCATCGAGGACCGTTTTCACCTCGAGGGCAACCAGGGCGCCGCCTTCGAGTATTTCGGCGGTGCCGTGCGAGGCATGATCGGCTCGGGCTTCATTTACACCAACAAGGACAGCATCTCGGTGGGCGTTGGTTGCCTTATCGAGGATTTCCTGCGCACAAAAACAGCGCCGTACGAGCTGCTGGACTACTTTAAGGCCCACCCGTCGGTGGCCCCGTTGCTGCGCGGCGCGGAGACCGTCGAGTACGCCACCAAGATGATTGCGGAAGATTCGTACCACGACCTGAGCGACCTCTACGACGACGGCGTGATGCTGGTCGGCGACTGCGCCGGTCTCGTAAACCCGTCAATTCATCACGAGGGCACCAACCTGGCAATGGCGTCGGGTGTGTTCGCCGCCGAGACCGCGTTGGAGGCCCGCGAGAAAGGCGATTGGTCGCGCGCCACACTCGCCGGTTATCGGAGGCGGCTCGACCAATCATGGGTCATGAAGGACCTTGCGCACTACCGCGATGCGGTTCACTTCCTGCGCACTAACCGTGAGTTCGTCGACGACTACCCGAAGCTCACCATCGAACTGTTGCGCGACTATTTCACCATCGACGACACGCCGAAACCGGAGGTTCGCAAGCGCCTGATTCGCAAGGTCCGCGACGAAGTCTCGTTCCTGAAGGCGGCGCGGCAGATGTGGAAAGCCCGTAAGACACTGGTGTAGCCGGTGCTACAGTGAGCTCACTATGACCGTCGAGATCAAAGATTACTTGAAGCCGCATGTGGGCCTGTCGATGGCCGAACGTCTCGACTTGGTGCGGCGCCGGTTCGCCGAAGACAGTCATATCGAAATTGACCAGGACGCCTTCAAGGCCGACACCGACAAGGCCGTGCTGTTCATCTGCCCCGCCCAGGTTTTCAAGCTCAACGAGGCCGCCGGCACCTGCATTGTCAACTACGAAGATTGCCTGGAATGCGGTACCTGTCAGGTTGCCCGCCGCTACACGACCTGGCGCAATCCTAAAGGTGGCTACGGCGTTACGTACCGCTACGGCTAGGATTCGAACCGGGCGCGGGCGCGCCGCCCCGACACCTACTCGATCGCCCTTTTCACGAAAACCCGATACGCCTCTTCTCCCTTGACCAGCCCCAGATACTCATGCCCGGTACTCATACACCACGCCGGAACATCGATCTCTACGCCGGCATCATCGGCAAGCAGCAGGAGCACCTCGCCGGCGTCGATCTCGACGATCCGATCCTGCGTGCGAATGACCGGCTCGGGACAGAACGTGCCCAGCGCGTCGACGGTGACAGCGGGCTCGAGCAGGGCCAGTTCGGCGGCGGTAAGCGTGCCGTGAACGTGCCGATAGATGTCGGGGTTTCGTTGCGTTCGCCGCCGCCCGGTGGGGCGCTGACTCAAATGCGCATCTCCTCGAGCGCATCGTCGTCGCGCAGCGGCACAACGGTCAGCTGGCCCTCGTCGTCGCCGATCTTCCAGCGGACCGGGACTGCCGGCTCGCCGCGGCCGTCGCTGTAGCGAGCGGTGATCTGGCAAGCGGTTTCGAGATCGCGAGCCGAGGGGCTGCCTTCGACCAGGGTGAGTGGCGACGGAAAATCGTCCACCCAGACTTGGGCCCGGCCGTCGACGAAACGGTTCATGTACGCGTTCTCTCCCTCGTCGCGACCGACCACCATCTTGACGGCTTCGCTCAGCCGGAAATGACGCCCGACCTTCAGCAACATCATGTCGTCGGTCGAGACATCGGCGCCGTTGTGGGCCAAGAAGTCCTGCAGCTTGCGGGCGTAGTTCTCGTCGGGCAGGAAGCAGCAGCCCCCGGCCGGTTGCGGGTAGTCGATGATGCCGAACTCCTCGGCAAGGGCCATCTGGCGCTTCCGCGAGCGGCCGGATATGTCGAAGAGACGCTCACGGTCGACCCAGCCGCGTTCTTCCGGGATGGTCGGTTGCAACAGCTTGGCGCACAGTGGCCGCAGCAGCAGGCGGCCGAGCGTTGACTCATCGGCGATGTCATCGATCGGTGTCCGGCGCTGGCTCATCGGCCGTTGGCCGAGGACTTCGCCGGTGAACACGAAATGAAAGCCGCGCTCGTCCATGATGTGCTTGGCCTTCTCGAGCATGAAAATCCGGCAGTCGATGCACGGATTCATACCCGACCCGTAGCCGTACTTCGGGGAGAGCACCACCCGGGAGAGGTACTCTTCCTTGATGTCGATGATTTCGATCGGCACGCTGAGATCAGCGCCGGCCCGCAACGCCTCGTTGCGATAGGGCTTGTCGGGGTTGCTGCGATTTCCCAGGATCCGATGACGGTCGGCGAGGCAGAAACCGGTCGAGAAATGCAGGCCGAGCACCTCGATGCCCTGCTCCTGCATCACGCGGGCGGCGAGGGTCGAGTCGAGACCGCCCGAGAGTAGGCCCAAAGCGCGAATCTGTTCGCTCATCGGATATTCAGTGGGGTTCGAAAGTGGTCATTAGATGAACACGAAGGGTAACAGAGGGTAGCAGGCTACCCTTGCATCAGCACCCGGCGAGCAGCTTCGCGCTCCTGCCGAGAGGCATCGCACAGGTCGCGCAGGGTGGTTGAATCAAAAGCGTCCTCGATTTGTTGATGGACTTTCATCCACAGCAGGCGTGACACGCAGAAGGCTCCCCTGCCGCAATCATCGAAGTCGGGATCGGGGTCCGCGCAGGCCGCCACGAACACGGGGCCTTCGAGGGCTCGAATGATTTGCCCCACCGAGATGTCCGCCGGCGGCCGGGCGAGCTGGTAGCCACCCTTACGTCCGCGGACGCTCTCCACCAACGTGCTGCGCCGCATGACCGCGACGAGCTGTTCCAGATACGCCAGCGACAGATCCTGTTCCTCGGCAACCGTGCGCAGCGCAACCGGGCCCTCGCCCCAGTGGCAGGCCAGTTGGAACATGGCGCGCACGCCGTAGCGAGCGCGGCTCGACAGGATCATCGCCATGGTCGCCTATCCCTGCGGTCGAGGCCACGAGGCGGCCTCGAGGAACGGTTGCCACTGCGGATGTGCGTCACCGTTGGTCGACGTGCTGAGCCCGGGGTGCCAGCGCGGCCGTCGCGGGGGATTGTGGGGACGCATTCCGGCCTCTTCCGGCAACCTGTCGCCCTTGCGCCGGTTGCACGGAATGCAGGCCACCAGGACGTTGTCCCAAGTCGATTCGCCGCCGCGCGAACGCGGCACCAGGTGGTCGAGATTGAGCTCGGCCCTGGTTCCCTTGTGACCGCAGTACTGGCAACGATAGTGGTCGCGCAAGTAAATGTTGGCGCGGGTGAACTTGACCCGCGAGCGCGGCACCCGGTCGAAGTGGAGCAGTTGAATCACTCGTGGAACCAGCAGCCGGGTACTGACGCCGTGAACGAAGTTGGCATCGGCACCATGCTCGCCGCTCGACAGCGTTTGCCAGCCGTCCCAGTCGTGCGTGCCGAAATCCTCATCGAGCGCCTTCGCGCGCCCGCCATAGAGCAGAACGAAGGCCCGGCGAGCCGTGGTGATATGCACTGCTTGCCAGAGCCGGTTCAATAGAAGGACGTTTTGGCCGAGCATGGCACCCCTGGTTCGCTTCACACCGCTGCGGATACCAGAATAGCCGTCGGGCCGGTACGGGTCTAGCGTTTGCCAAGCGCGCCGTGTCGTTCCAGGATTTCCAGCACTTTGTCGACCGGCAACGCTTCAACCCGGCGGCCGCCGAATCCCTGCACGGAGCGCCCCATGAACAAGCTGTTGTAAATGGCTTCTTCGGTGGCTTCGGCGGCAGCCTGAAACAACGGCGACAGACGCCCGGCCTCCAGCGTCCGCGTTGCCGGCACCTGCGGCGCGTCGGGTCCGGTCTGTAATGCCGGGTGCGTTGAGAAAGCGATGACGTAGTCGCCGCTACCGTTGCTGAAGCTGGCCCCTGTCCGGGCCATACCGGCAAGGGCGCGAAACGCGAGGCGCTCGAGGCTGTGGGAGTCGAGAGGTGCATCTGTAGCGACCACCATCATGCACGAGCCGTCGTCCTCCCCGAGGTCGACGGCCTGCTCGCGGCGGTCTCGCAGCAGGTCCCCGACCGGTACGCCGACGATCGTGAGACGACCACCGTAGTTGCTCTGTACCAGAACACCCACCGTCCATTCCTCACCGCGGGCGTTGACGATGCGGGACGAGGTGCCGATCCCTCCCTTGAACCCGAACGCGCTGGTCCCGGTTCCGGCACCCACAGGCCCTTCCTCCACCGACCCGTCGGTGGCACCTTCGATGGCGCGGAACACATCCTCGGGCGCGATGGGCCGTCGCCGGATGTCGCTGAGCCCGCCGTCATTGGTCTCACCTACCACGGGGTTCACGGAGCGAACGTTCTCGTTGCCGGGAAGTCCGAGCATGTAACTGATCAGTGCATCGGCGACGCGCGGCACGCTCAACGTCCCGGTCAGCAAGATGGGCGTCTCGAGGCTGCCGAGCTCCTGCACCTGACTGAGCCCGGCAAGCTTGCCGAAGCCGTTGCCGACCACGATGGCGGCGGGAACCTTGCTGCGGAACATGTTGCCGGCGTGCGGCAAGATCGCCGTCACACCGGTGCGCAGATCGTCGCCCTCCCAAATCGTCGTGTGTCCGACACGAACCCCCGGGACATCCGTGATGGCGTTCAATGGTCCCGGATCCATGACACCGGCGATGATGTTCAGGTCGCGGGCGCGACCTTGGGCTTGCGTTCGCGGGGACGCCGCCGACGAAGCGAAGCCGGAGCGCGGATGCAATGCGGCGCTGCCCAGGCAGGCCACGGTGAGAAGGATGGAAACGGCATGATAAGTAGCACGTCGCATGGAGCTCCTCGCGGTTGGTGGGCGCGTGAATTATACAGACTGCCCGGACACTGTTCGTATTAACTGTGTATCGTTTACGTATGAGTATTTGCACAGCCCTGTGGACGACGTGAGCAACGGTGTCTGAGGTCCCGAGCGATCCGGTCTCCCCTGT
>CBDUXW010000096.1:0-9032 GCA_965371275.1 uncultured bacterium
GGCGCTCGAGATGTTGGGGTAGCCCCACTGCTCACCGTTCCATCCCGAGAAGCCGTCCATACGGAACGCCCAGAAGCCCGTCGTCATGTCGGAAACCACGATCAAGCCGTCGGCGTTGCGCACGTCGACACCCCAGACACCGTCGAACATCGGGTTGCCCATGGTGCTGCGCTCCGGCAGGAAGGTGTCGTAGTAGGCCACGGTTACCGGATTGGTCGGATCCATCACGCTGAACACCTGCAAGCCATCCAGGTAGCCCGACACGAACACGTACGGCCAGCGCACCTCGTGGTTGTGCACCAGGTTCTTCCAATCGGCGGTCCACGCCGAAATCGGCCGCCGGATGTTCTGCACCTCGCCGTCGAGCGCCGGCTGCAGGTCGAAAACACGCAATGGCGCGTTCTGGTATTCGGTTTCGGCGATCACGTAGCGGCCGTCGGGTGACGGGGTGAACGTGTGGCCGCGGGTCACGCCGGAGATCCCGGTGAGCGATACCAGCATCGACGGGTTTTCCAGGTCGGTGATGTCGTACACGTAGTAGCCGCCCGTGCCGCCGCCGTAAAACCGATCAGTCTCGGTGTCGGGGTGATAGCCGGCGTAGAAGTCATGGTAGCCGCGCGTGCCGGGCCCTGCCTGCTCTTCAGGCACCGGAATACGTGCCACCAGTGCTTCGTCGGCACGGCCCTCGACCGCATAGCCGAGGTCGTAGACGTGGGCGTACGGGTCGGCGATCGTCGACATCAACAGCACACGGCCGTTGCTGTGCTTGTAAATGAAGATGTTGTGGAAGCCGCCGACCAGGTCGGGCTCGCGAATACGCGCCACCTCACGAACCGAATCGGGGTCCGGCAGGTCGGTGACGTCGAGAATGATGGCGCCGAGGTCGGCGTCCGGGCCGCCTTGACCGAACTGCACCGATAGCACGACATAGTAGCGACCGTCCCACTTGAAGTACTTGATGTCTTTGCCGCCGGCGCCGGCGTGCAGGTCCTGGTCTTCGATGCGCCATTCGTAGATGACCTTCGGCCGGCTCGGGTCATGCAGATCGATGATGTCCAAGCCCTTTTCGCCCTCGAGCCCGAACACCTCGCGGGCCACGTAGGCATACGGCCGCGACATCTCCTGCTCGATCTCGATGTCGGCGATGCTCAGCGCGGCGCCGAGCGGCAGGTGCGAGACCACCTCGATGTTGTCGCTGCCGCGCTTCTGGGGACTCCACTGTTGGGGAGCGGCGGTCGCCGAGCTGATGGCGAGCATCGAGCTCAGTGCGATTGCGGCCAGGATAAGGAAACAGGGAGATACGGTTACGGTGCGTAACTTCATGGCCAAAACCTCGGTCGGAAAATGTCCGGGTCACAGTCCGGGAAAGCTTGGACTGTAGTCCTCAATGTACCCTGCCGACAACCGCGCGCTCGGCCTCGTCGGCGAAGCGCTCGAAGATCGCCCGCGCCTCGTCGAACTGGGAGAAGACGTGATCCCTCTCCGCCTGTGAGCGCCAGCCCGGCCACGCCTCGGCCATCGCACGGAGCTTATCGACCCAGCGTATCGAGTATTCGGCGCTTTCCAGGCTCCGCGGCGGCCGGCCGTCGACGGTGATCCATACGGGATTGGTGAAGGCCTGTGCGTAGCCGGCGTCGAGCGGAAAACGATCGGCACGATCGCCGCGGGCTCGCAGGTGCAGCCAGCCGCTCGCGGCGGTCGCGAAGGTCTCGTTGAGCTCCAGTGGGCCCGGGCCTTCGACCCGGGCGATCGTGCGGCCGTTGAACACGAGCTCGGCGCCGGCGAGCGGGGTGATCGAGCGCACGCGAGCCGTGACCTGCAGCGTGCCGCCGCCGTCGGGAAGCTCCACCGTGTCGCCGGGCATCTTGCCGTCGACTGTCAGTTCCAAAAGCGGGCCGGTGGAAACGAATGCGCGACCGGCGCGCAGTCCTTCGAACCAGGCGTCCATGTCGAGACCGCGCGCGCCGGTGTAGACGTAGGTGCGCACCGAGCCGACCAGCTTGCTGCGCTGCAGGTTGCTGATCGAATCTTCACCGCCCACCGCCGTCACGCGAAGCCCGTTGCTCCACGCCGCGTAGAGCGGGTAGAAGCCCGCCGTCCCCGCTGCCGACCATTCGACCGCGTCGGTGGTGCCCAGAGCGGCATCGACCATGAAGCCCTTGGCGCCGCCGAGATTGCCCTCCAGCGGGTCGCCGGAGCCGCCGAATGCGTGCACGTAACCGACCGTGGCTCCCTGCGCCTTGGCCTTGCGGAACATGTCGGTGTTGCTCGGGTACAGGCTCTCGATGGCGGTGCCCTCGTAGCCGGTCGTGAACGGCGAGATCAGATGGTCGCGCAGACCGAACATGAAAACGTGGCCGTAGAACGGCGGCCGGTACTCTTGCCCGACCACCAGAATTCGATCCGGTCGCGACAACGGATGAGGGCCGCCGCCGGGGACGAAGAACTGGTAGTCGAGAATGCGGTTGTCTTTGTTGGCGATCTGCTCGTTGACGATGTCCTGATCTTCCGCTGCCGACATCATCATGAGATTCTCGAGCGTGTTGTGCAGGTTGCCGGCGTAGTTCAGGTGAACGTGCGTCGAGCCGCTGTACCAACCTGCCGCCGCCATATCGGCAGCACGTTCCAGGCGCACCGTTGCCGCCGTGGTTTCGCCGGCTTCGATCTCGACTTCGAGTCGCTGCGGGTGAAACTCGAAGCCCTTGACGACCACGAGCTCGGCGGTACCCGCGGGGAGCTCGACCGTGAAGGCGCCGGGGGTGTGAAAGACGTGATCACCGGCGGCGTTGACGCGCGCATACGCGTCGGCGGGGGCGTAGAGCTTGCCGTCGGCGGCCGTCAGATGGATCCGGGCCGCCGTCACCGCACCGCTGTCGGCCTCGACGGTGCGCACCGAAAGCATGCCCATCGGCCGTTTCCAACGCCGTCCCGTGATCGCGACCGTTCGTTGGGCGCCGCCGTAGGTTTCGAGCACGGCGAGCTGCGGCAGGCCGCCCTCGTTGGTGATGTAGGCGATCCACTCACCGTCGGGCGACCAGCGCGGATGGAACGCATCGTGGTCGAAGAAGGTCAGTTTGTACGGCTCACCGCCCTCGGTAGGTTGCACATAGAGGTTGTTGAACTGGTCGGCGGTGCCGGCGGTCGACGAGTAGACGAAGCGCTTGCCGTCGATCGATACGTCGGGCCGCGTTCGATAAAGCGACTGCTCGGCCAGAACGGTGCGCGCCTCGTCGATGCCGTCGGCGTACGCCGGCACGCGCAGCACGTTGCCTGAGCCCAGTGCCACGTTGCGGTTGGAGACGATCAACAGCTCGTCGCCGCCGGGCATCCAGGTCGGCGTGATGTTCATGTCCCAGGGGCCGAAGTACAGGCGGTTGGCGCCGTAGTTGTTGTCTGAAGTCACGGCGATTGCGTCGCCTGCCCAGCGGCCGTCACGAATAGATCGGATGTAGGTGTTGAAGTAACCGTTGGGCTTGGTGGAGACGTAGGCCACCTGGGTGCCGTCGGGGGAGAACACCGGATCCAGATAGATCGCGTCGTCGTTGGTGAGCCGCCGGACCTCGCCGGTTGCGACCTCGACGATTTCGAGCTCGATGCCGCGGTTGTCTTCGTCGGCCGTATAGATGATCCAGCGACCATCCGGCGACCAGTCCGGCGACGAATGGTAGCGGCGGTTATAGGTCAGCTCCTCGGCAAATCCCGAATCAGGATCGACCCTCCAGATCGAGCCGCTCATCGCCACCGCGATCCATTCACCGTCGGGCGACCAGGCCGGCGCCCACGGCGTCGAGCTCGGCGCCGGCGGCAGGTAGTAGTTGTGCATGTAATTGCCGCCGTGCCGCGAAGCGGCGTATGGACGCTGCGATTGGGCGGCGGCGGCGGGAATGACGATCGCCAGCGCGCACACCATGGCGATGGCGCCGAGCGATTCGTGAACCTTGTGCGGACCCAGAGTCATGTCGATCACGTTCAGCCGTTGGAACAGGGAAGAGGCGGCAGGATTCTAGACCCGGCACCAACGTTGTTCTAGGGGAGAGGTCGGTCGCGGATCCGTGGTGGGGGTTCGCCGGAAGCTCCATCGCGCACGAAGGAGGCGCCCCGCGACGCCTCGGCGCGGCGTTGTTCTGTGTACTTTTATCTAATGCTGATCAATGGAGTCACTAGAAGATGAAATGACTTGCTTTAATGACTCACAACGAGTTTTGTTGACTACATCCTTTGGTGAGCCCGGTGCGACGCGCCGGAAAGGAGATGTGGATGGCGGGACTGGCCTTCGTGTACGAATTCCTTGCGGTACTGGTGGCGGCGTTCGCCCTGGTCCGTTTCATGAACGGTGCGCAAGGTCTGCCCGAGGCGCCCGAGAAGCGACGCAAGCGGCAGGGGCCGATCACCGGCCTGAGCGTTGTCTTGCTGCTCGATAAGGACAGCGACGTGACGCACTCGATCGCCGCCTTGCTGGCCGAGACCTACGGAAATCTACAAATCATCGTAGTCCTCAGTGGGGCGGCCGTGGACAAGGCCACGCGCGCCAAGCTCGAAGCCGACGTCCGCGTGACGTTGCTGCAAGCCGGCCCACCGGGCATCGGTTGGATGCGCCGTCCGCACGGTTTCGATGCGGGCTTCCGGCACGCCGAGCACGACCTGGTCCTGTTCATCGACGGCAGCCTGTTGCTGCGCACCGACGCTCTCTCTCGCGCCGTGAGCATGTTCAAGCAGCGTCGCGCCGACGTGCTGACGATCTTCCCGGAGCTCACGGCGACCACCTTCGCCGAGCGGCTCATGATTCCGTTCTTCATGCAGTTCATCCTGCTGGGCGTGTCATTTCGTCGCATCAATGACGCATCAGACGAAGCGGCCGGCATGTTCGCGCCGTTCTTGCTCTGTGGCCGCGATGCATACGACGGCGTTGGTGGCTTCCTCACGTTTCGTGGCGAGCGCTCCGCCGATGCGGCGCTGATCTGCCTGCTGAAAGAAACAGGGCATCGCCTGGTCATGGGCAACGGCGTGGAGCTCGCGGTGATGATCGGCCAGGATACGTTCCCGGCCATCTGGACGAGCTGGTCGCGCAGCTTCAACGAAGCTACCGGCAACGAACCGAAGCAGGCGGCGATTCTCGCCGGCTTCGTGTTCGCCGTATTCGCGGCGCCGAGCCTGATTCTCGCCGGCGCCATTGCGATGACCATTACCTCGGTGCAGACGGTCGCCGAGTCGGCGTGGATCGGGGCCATCCTGATGGGCGCTGCGCACATGGCCGTTGCCTACACGCACCGGCGAACGCTGCGCAACGTGCTGAGCATCGACGCTTCACTGGCCTGGTTGCAGCCGCTGGCAGCGCTCATCACCTGCGTGATGATCATGACGTCGTCGATGAGCTTGGAGGAGCGGCTCGTGGAGCACGTCGGCGGCGGCCCGGAGTCGCCGCGAAGGTCGCAACCGGGGACGGGAGCCACCTCATAGACCCAGAGCCGTTGCTTGCGTCTGCGGAGCTATGTGGAATGAGCCGCGCGCTCAGTTTTCTTCGAGTCGCTCCACGACCCGTCCCGTCTGGCCCTCGATGGCGGCGATAATCTACAAGTAGTTGTTCTTGTCGAGCCGCAGGTACAGAAAGCCTTCTTCGTGCTCGGGCACACCCTCAAAGGTAGCGACCGCAGGTCGTACCGGGCCCACGACTGGCGCATACTCCCCCGATGATCTCTTCACTGTTGCCGCGCGCCGACTACCCGACCCTGGAGGGGACGACCTACCTCAATCAGGCGTCCCTGGGTCTCGTCGGCCGCCCCGCGGTCGAGGCGATGCACGCCTTCCTCGATGATGTGGCGCGGCATGGCAATCGCTTCATGTCCGATGACGACGAAGTGGCGTACTTCGCATCGCTCCGCAGTCGCGCGGCGCGGCTGCTGCATGTCGACCCCGGCGCCATTGCGATTCTCGGCGGCGCCAGCGAGTTGCTCGGACAGCTTCCATACCTTCTCGAGCCCGAGACCGGCAGCAAGGTGGTGGCGGTCGCGACCGATTTCCCAGCCCTCACCCGTCCGTGGCTTCACCTGGCGGCTCGCGGTGGCTGCGAGATGCGCTTCGTCGACGACACGCCCGCCACCGATCTGACCGACGTTCTCGTGTACGCGGTCGATGCACGGACGTCGGTGTTGGCGGTGAGCCAGGTGCAGTACGCGACCGGAACGGCGGTCGACATTCCCCGCTTGCGCGAGGCCACCCGCGCGGTCGGGGCGAGCCTTATCGTCGACGCCACGCAGGCCGCGGGTGCGATTTCAGTTGACGCCTCGGCTTGGGACGCCGAGGCCGTCGTGTGCAGCGGCTACAAGTGGCTCGGCGGCCACGGGGGAGTGGCGCTGGCTGCCGTATCGCCACGCTTGCTGGAAGATGCGCCGCCGTTACCGGGCTGGATGGGCGCCCCGGAACCATTCGCGTTCGACGCGACACGCTTGCTGCTCGCCGCGGACGCGCGCCGCTTCACCCAATCCACCATGTCGTACGTGTCGATGTCCGGGCTTGTAGCGGCTCTGGACGAGCTCCTGGCGCTGGAGGAGGGCCGCATCGAAGCGCACTCGAGGTCGCTCGCGGCGTGTCTCATCGAGGCGCTCGATACCCGGGGTTGGCATCCGTTTCGAAGCGTCGCCGAGGCGGCGGCCTCGCCTCACATCGTTTCGATCGCCCCCGCTCCAGGGGCCGGAGCTGAATCCGGCGACGGCGCCGACGAATTCGAGGCAACACTGCGGGCGCACGACATCGTGTGCGGCACACGCGGCGGCCGCATACGCGTTTCTCTGGCCCCCTACAACGACGAGAGCGATGTCCGGAAGCTGGTCGAGGCGTTGGCGACCATCTGAGCGCCTGTGGAGCATTTGCCCGCAAACAGGTATCCTGCGACCGCGATATCGAGATCCCCCCTTCTCCCCACGCTTTTCGGAGAGCGCCGCATGCTAACGACGATCCGTCACGCAAGTTCTTCCGCCCGCCTCGCCATGCTCGTGCTGGCGGTCTTTTCCTTTCTCGCCGCCGGCTGTGCCGGCGCCGCCGAGGAAGGAACCGACGCCACCCCCGCCCGCGACGTAGTTCGTGACCCCGGAGTGGTCACCGACGGCGACTGGCCGGTGATCACCGGCAACCTCAAGGGACAGCGCTACACGACCCTCGACAGCATCACGGCGGACAACTTCGAGAGCCTCGACGTGGCGTGGAGCTTCGACGCTTCCGAGTTTCCCAGCGTCAACGCGCGCGCCACGCCCATTTACGTCAACGGCAAGCTGATCAGCGTGGCGGGTGAAAAGCGCCACGTGTACGCGCTCGATCCGGCCACCGGCGAGATGCTGTGGCAGTACGTCGAACCCGAGACCTTCCGCTGGGAGTACTCGATGCGGAAGAACCACGGCAAGGGCGTTGCTTACGCCAACGTCGACGGCCGCGACATCATTTACCTGGTCACGCCCGCTTTCTTCCTGCACGCCATCGACGCCAACACCGGCGAGCACATCGAGGGCTTCGGTGAGCCCGTGGCGGTCGAGGGCTTCCCCGAGACGGGCGTCGTCGATTTGCTGGCCCACCTCGGGCACGACTTCGACCCGTCCGACGGCATCCCGTTGGAGAAGGGCTACATCACCAGCTCGTCGCCGGCGATCGTCGTCAACGGTGTCATCGTGGTCGGCAACTCCGCCGAGCAGGGTTACAACCAGAGCCGCCAGGAGATGATCCCGGGCGACATCCTGGCCTTCGACGCCCGTACCGGGGCGTTCAAGTGGAAGTTCGACGTGCTGCCGGGACCCGGCGAGTTCGGCCACGAGACCTGGGAGAACGACGCCTGGGAATGGACCGGTGATATCTCGTCGTGGGCGCCGCTGTCGGCGGACCCCGATCTCGGTCTGGTGTACATCCCCACCAACGGCGCCACCGCCGATTTCTGGGGCGGCTTCCGGCCCGGCGACAACCTGTTTTCCACCAGCCTCATCGCCCTCGACGTGCAGACCGGCGAGCGCGTGTGGCACTACCAGCTCGTGCACCACGACATCTGGAACTACGACACCCCGCAGGTGCCGATTCTGATCGACGTCACCGTCGACGGCGAGGAGATCCCCGCGGTCGTGCAGGTGACCAAGCAGGCCTTTGCCTACACCTTCAACCGCGAGACCGGCGAGCCCATCTGGCCCATCGAGGAGCGTCCGGTGCCCGAGGGCCTGATGCCCGGCGAGCAACTCTCGGCCACGCAACCGCACCCGACCCGGCCGGCGCCGTACGACATGCAGGGGTTGAGCGACGACGACATCGCCGATTACACGCCCGAGGTCAGGGCGGCGGCGCTCGAGGCCCTGGAGCCGTACCTCATCGGGCCCTTCTTCAATCCGCCGCTGCATCGCGATAACGATCTCGGCAAGCGCGGATCGCTATGGTGCCCCGGCGACGTCGGCGGCACGAACATCGACGGCACACCGGCGTTCGACCCGGAGACGGGGATCCTCTACGTCACCTCGCAGAAGGGCTGCTCGACGCGCGTCATGATTCCCGGCGACGAGGCCGACCAGCGGTGGGACCGTCCTACCGGCACCACCATCAACAAATTCGCCGTCGGCGCCGGCGGCAGAGGCCCGTCGATTCGCGGCCTGCCGATATACAAGCCGCCCTACAGCAAGATCACCGCGATCGACATGAACACCGGCGAGCACCTGTGGTGGATTCCGGTGGGCGACACGCCGCAGCGCTATCTGGATCACCCGATGCTCCAGGGCGTCGAGCTTCCCGAGAGCACCGGCACCGGGCGCCAGGCGGCGCAAATGGTGACGCCGAGCCTGCTCGTTCACACCGGCAACGCCACCGACGGCACGCCGATGCTGTACGCGGTGGACAAGGCCACCGGCGAACGCCTCGCCTCCATCGAGCTGCCCGTCAACGTGCGCTACGGCGTGATGACGTACATGCACGACGGCGAGCAGTACATCGTCGTGCAGGCGACCAACAACTTGACGGCGATGAAGCTGCAGTAGGTCATCCATCCGGCTGGCTGCCACGATGCACGATGTCGG
>CBDUXW010000097.1:0-8994 GCA_965371275.1 uncultured bacterium
AACCAACCGACGCCGAGTACGGAGATTCAAACTGGCACCATTGGGCTGTCATTCGGCATGGGAAGGCAAGAATGACCGGCGAGCGCCCGAGCTTGGCGGCTGACCGCTACCTGATTCCCAACAGGCGCGTGCGGCACAGGGCGATGTTTTCTTCCTGCTCGGTGCCGGCGGCGACGCCGTCGACGCATGCTTGCCACGCGCCCCGGGCCTCCTGCTCGCGGCCCATTGCCGCCAGCACCTGACCGCGCCAGTAGTGGGCCCGGGCCTCGTGCGGCTCGTGCGGGCGGCCGGCGTTGAGATTGGTGGGATAACTCAGAGCGGCGTCGAAGTCCGCCAGGGCGCCGTCGAGGTCGTCGGCGCCGAAGCGCAGCATGCCGCGCTCGATGTGGGCGCCGGTGAAGACCTGCCAGGTACCGGCATCGCCTTCGCGGTTGGTGAATGTCGTCGCCTCGAGCAGAGCGATCGCATCGTCGTAGCGCCGCTGGTCGGCGTACGTGCGGGCCAGTAAAACGATCACGTCGGCGCGACGGCGTTCGCCGCTGTTGGCTTGTTCGAGCCGGAGGATGGCCTGGTCGGCCCGTCCCTGGGCGATGAGGATGCCGGCAAGGTCACGCAGGAGTGTCGGGTCGTCGGGATCGACCGCAACGGCGCGTCGGTACCAACTTGCCGCGGCTGCCAGGTCACCTTCCTGACGCCACGCCGTGATCCCGAGATTGCGCAACGCGACGGTCAGTGATTCGTCGTACGACACCGCAGTCCGCCACTCCTGTATGGCTTCGTCGGCGCGGCCGAGTCCGGCGTACAGGTTGCCGAGGTACAGATGGGCGCGGCCGTCCTCACCGTTCGCCGCGATGGCCGCCCGCAGGATCGGAATCATTGCCGGGCGCGACGGGAAGACATAGTCGGCAGCGGTGGCGGCGGCGCGCCGGCGCGAGCTCTCGGCCCCGTCGCCGTCGTGCTGCTGGTCAGCCAGGTAGGCGAGGGTGTAGAGCGGCAGCGGTCGGACTTCGTCGCCGCCGTCGATCAGCGTCGCCTGCAACAGTGCTGAGGCTTCGGCGAACAGCCCCAGGTCGGCCAGCGTCAGCGTGAGCTCGAGGTAGGAAAATTCAGGCTCGCCGACCCATCCGGAGGTAGCGCGGGCGAAGTCGCGGGCGCGCTCCTCGAGCGACCGGTTGGCCTGGGACAGCGCCGCGACGGCATGGGGTACGAGGCGGACGGTGCCGACGCCGATCGCATCGTTGGCGCGCTGTGCCGCCTCCAGGGCGTCGCCCACCGCAAGATCGGCAAGCAGGAAATACTCGAACGATCGCGTCGGTGCGCCGCCGTCGCTCGTCGCCGCTTCGAACGACGTCACCGCACGGTCGGACGCGCCCTGGCGCATGAATATGCGACCTGCAAGAAGGTGCCCCAGCGCCCGGGTCGAGGGCTGACGACGCGCCTCCGCGGCGGCCTCGGCGGCGGCGATCAGGTCGTGAGCATGCAGCTCGGCGGCGCCGAGGAGATACCACGCCATGCCGTTGTCCGGCGCACTCCGCACCACGCGCTCGAAATGTGCCACGGCCGCCGTGTAGAGGCCGGCCTCGGCGTCGAGCACACCGAGAGCCAGGTGCGCCGGTAGGTGTTCGGCGTCCTGCGCCAGGGCTCGCTCATAGCCGGCGCGCGCCTGCACACGAAGTCCCTGCTTGTCGAGGTCGAAGGCGCGGGCGAACAGCGACTCGGCGTCGAAGCCGGGGGCGGCGACCGAGTCCGGCGGCCGGCGCTCTGGAATCTCGAGCGGCGAACGGTAACGCAGCAGCGTGTTTCCATCGGCGTCCGCGAGCTCGATGGTCACCAGCTCATCGGCGCCGATGGAGAAGACGTTGGTCTCGGCGATCCCGGCCTGCAGGTCCGAGACCGACGAATAGGCGGTGCCGTCGGCTTGGCTGATCGTCAGCGCGGCACCGCGGATCGTCGCGGTCGTCATGATCCGGAACGCGTTGCCTTCGCGCTGTACGGCAGCGTGCTCGTTGGCGTACTCGAAGCCCTCTCCCAAGCCGGCTACCGGGTACCAGAGCTCGCGCCAGGCGACGACCCGGCCGGGTTGCAGCATTTCAAAGTCGGCCTGGGTGGGGAGCGGGCCGCTTTGCACCTCGATGTACGGGCCGTCGTCGTCGGTGAGCACCGATTGCGCCGCCCGCCCAGAATCCGATTCGCCCCACGTCCACGCCTTCTTGCCGGGCAGGAGCGTGTGGTCGGCAACCTGGACGATTCCGTAGTCGCGGTCGACGTCGTAGGCGCCGAAGAAATCGAATTCCACCTGGTAGCCGAAAACCGACGTCGGCTCGGGGTAGTTCCTCAGCCAGCTCAGGTCGCGGCCTTGATGGATCGGCCAGGCGAAGAAGTTCTCGCCGTTGTGATCGGTGCCGAGCGTCATCGGGTACATGAAGCGGGTGCCGGGTCGGTTGGGGAATGCCGTGTTGTTCCAGAAGTAATAGGGGTGCACGCCGTCGGTGGGGTTGAACAGCGCAATCAGCTCGTCGAGGTACGCACGGCCGGGATGTAGCGTCAGTCGGACTTCCCACCCCGTACGGAAGTTCATCTCCGTGTTGCCGATCACCAGCGTCGCGGAGCCGTCGGGATTCTCCACCGGAATAACGTCGACGGGCGAAAAACTGGTGACGGTGTGCCCCTGTGGCCCACGGTTCCACTCGATACCGCCGGAGACCCACGCACCGCGCAGCGCGATGTGCCCCGGTCGGATGACGTGGTTGCGATAGAACATCTCCTCGTCGTGAATCTTGTCGTAGACCGACTGAATGCGACCGCCGAGCTCCGGTAGCGCCATCACGCGGAGATACTCGTTCTCGACGAACACCGCCCGGTAGGTGTGGTCGACCCGGGAGCTCGAGAAGCCGTCCTGCATCGTGTACGGATAGATCGGCGAGCCGCTCGATTCGAGGAAGTGGGGATGCACGTCGTCGGGTTGGAGCGGGTAGGTGGGGATGACCACGTCCTCGACCCAGGCGCGCGCGGGCTCGACTGCCGGCTGACAGCCGGTAGCGGCCGCAAGTACGGTAACCAGCACCGGTAGAGCGAGCCCGAGCTTGTCGATGCGTCGCGACGCAGGGGAGTGGCGGGTGCGTCGCAGCGTGGTGCCTGCGGCGACGGGCTTCATCGCACGAACTCCATGTCACGAAAGACATCGGGCGCATGGAAGCTGGTGCCGGGAGGTTGCGACCAGGCGGCATAGATGGCTTCTCGTTCGGGATCTTCCGGCCCGCCCGGGCGTTTGATACGAAATACGTTGAATTTCCAGCGGTCGCCGGGGCGTGGCGGAAACGGCACCTCGGTTTCGTCCAGGGCCGCCAGACCCGACCAGGGCAGCAGGGCGACGGCGATCCAGCCGACCGTCCTGCCTGCCGCGTCGAAGCGGCGGTCGACGGTGCTTCGCAGGCCCGCGAGATCCCAGTCGATATCCGAGCGCAGGTTGGGTTCGCCCTCGAAGATTTGCAGGTCACACACCACGTTCGCGGGGTTGATCTCGAGTTCGGCGTAGTTACGGCCGTCACCGTCGGGATCGATGAAAATCTCGACGACCTCCTCGTTCCACAGGTGCTCGTCGCGCTCGCTGAGCGTGTGCCAGGGAGACGGGTCGGTGGCGTCGAACCGCACGATCAGGCCTTCGTCGCGCCACAAGGCACGAAAGGTCGTGACGTAGGCGTCGGGGCCCCAGGTGATCTTCTGGGCGCCGCTCCACAGCGCGTCGTTGGCCTCCAGCAGCTCCTCGACCTGGGCGCCGGCGCGGCGAACCTTGTAGTTGGTTTGCGGGGCAGGCGCATCGGGCTGTCCCCATACGGCCAGCCCGATCGCGCCCAGTGCCATGCTCGCGACCGCGGCACCCATTGCGAACGATGCCGTGATTGGCGCGATCATCCGGCTCTCCGCCAGCCGAACCAATGCCCGCGCAACAGCGATGTTTCCTCGTAGCCCAGGCGTTCCAGCGACCGCCGTGCCCACATGGCTCGCGGCCCGTAAGCGCAGTAGACCACCATGGGCGTGTCCGGTCCCGCGTCGAGCTCACGATGGCGTGCGGTGACCCGCCAGAACGGCAGGTGGACGGCGCCCGGCACGCGATTGCGGGCGTACTCCCAGCGCGATCTAGTGTCCACGACCAGCGGCGCGTCGCCGCGCGCGATCGCCGCGCGCAACTCCTGCGCCGTGATTACGGTGCGTGATGTCGGATCCGAAGCCATTGTGGATTTGTCCCGACTGCGGCGCGCCGTCGGTGACGCGCCCTGACCGACACTCGTGCGCGACCTGGGACCTCGAGCTGTACTGCGCCGACAGGCCCGCACAGGTGGGTGCCATCTTCGACCGTTTTCGCAAGCTTGTCGAGGCCGGCGGGGCGGTGGTCGCTACAGGAGCCAGTACGCCGCCGCCACGCACACGGGCAGCGTGATGATGGTGCGGATCACGAAGATCGCGAACAGGTCGACGAGATTCAGCGGCAGCGAAGAGCGCAGCAACAGGGCGCCGACCTCGGACATGTAGATCAACTGGGTGATCGTCATGCAGGCGATGACGAAGCGGGTGATTTCACTGTCGATGCCTTGTCCGAGGATCGCGGGGAGGAACTGGTCGGCAAATCCGACCAGAAAAGCGGGTGCCGCCGCCGTGGCCTCCGGTAGCTGCAAGAGCTGCAGCAGCGGCACGATCGGCATGGCAAGCCAATCGAATATGGGCGTGTACTCGGCCACCCCCATCGCGGTGGTACCGATCAGCATTACCAAGGGCTCGAGGCCGAACCAGATATCGAAGACGTGGAAGATGCCGGTCTTGGCGAGCTCGCCGGGGGGCGGAGCCGTGGCCGCGCGCTCGACGGCCAGATCGGTGGCCTGGGCGAGCAGTCCCTGCCCCTCGGGCAACGCAGGCTCGACAAAGGGCTCGCCGCAGTACGTGTCCGGCTTGCGCGACAGCGGCGGTATGCGGGGCAATATGAGCGCCGCGATCAAGCTCGCCACGCAGACGGTGGCGTAGTACGGAACGAAAAGCTCGCCGAGGCCGACGAAGCCGATGATCACCACGGAGAAGGCGATCGACACGATCGAAAAGCTCGTCGCGATGACCGAGGCTTCGCGTGCCGAGTAGTAACCGCGCTCGTACTGGTCGATGGTGATCAGCGTGCCGACGACCGCAGAGCCGATCCACGAGGCCAGCGCATCGATGCTGGCACGGCCGGGCAGCGTGAACAGGCGGCGAAATGTCGGGCGCAAAAGCGTCCCGGCGAATTCCATCAGACCGAAGTCGGTAAGTAGGGGCAGAGCCAGCGCCGAGAAGAAGAACAGGACGAAGATCACCGTCATCAGGTCGTTGAGGATGACTTGCCCGGTGGCCGGCGAGATTACCCATTCGGGGCCGCGCTGCAGCAACACCATCACGGCGAGGCCGGCACCGGCACAGCGCACCGCAACGGTGGGCCAGCCGACCACGAAGAGGCGGCGCACGGCGCCTTCACGGATTGCGCGGCCGCTGGTGTCGGTTAGCGTCGCTGCCAAGCTTGCGAGTGCGGAAAGCACGACGGCCAGCGTCACCAGGGTGGGAAGCTGAGCCTCGAGCCCAGCTTCAACGATGTCGGTGACGACACCGACGCCGATATTGACCTCGCCGTCGACCGCAATCGGTGTCAGAAATACGAGGATACCGATGATTGAAGGAACGATGAATCGGGCGCGGCCGCTCATCGGTTTCGGAACACCGGCCGTATGGTGGTGCGCTCAGCGACTATGAGCTCGAGCGTCGGGCCTTCGACGACCGCGCCGTTGACGCGCCAATGGCGAAAGTCAGCTTCGTCGTCGATCTCGACCCGCACCGTCCGGCCGGGGAAATAGGCGCCCGCGTACGACCCTCGTTGCCCGTACCCGTCGACCGTGTAGAGAGTCGCGGTGTTGCTTTCGACCCGCACCACCACCGCCGGCTCGATACCGAAGTGCTCGGCGACTTCCTGCAACACGAAGTCAGGACGGCGGCGAAAGTAGCGTTCCATGTTGACGCGCCCGAAGACGCCGGGCCGGCGCTCGAGGTGAGCGTAGCGATCCAGAACCTCTGCGAAGAACGCGTCGTTCAGCCGATGGTTGAGGGTTGTGGTGACATAGTCCAGGAAGTACTCCTGGTAGTCGGGGTCGGTGTGTAGCTCGTTGAAAATGAGCCGACGGACATCCGTCATGTGGCGCCGTGTGTGGCGTTCGTCGGTCACGATGCCGCGTGCTTTGAGGGTGGTGAGCTCGGCATCGAGCGTGATCAGCTCCATCACCGGTTGTTGCCAGTCCTGCACGCTGTTGCCGCCGCGACGGTAGAAGCTCTGATCCATGTCCCAGTGGAGCCAGAACCAGCGAGCTTCCGGGTCCGACCTGTCGTAGAGTGCCGCGCCCTGCGCCCAGTCGGTGGTGAAGCTGAATATGAGGGTGAACAGGTGCGCCGTCAGGTTTTCGACGTCGATGCGCGCGGCGGCGGCCGCCATCGTCAACGGCCGCGCGTCATCTACCCAGCGCCGCAGCGATTCGTGCGCCTCGACGCTCGGCGGCTCTGTCTCGCCCTTGTAGACGTACATGAAAAAGTCGCTGTCGCCGAAGTGTGTGCGACCCCAGCCGTTCGGCATGATGCGCTCCGTGAGCACGTAGACGCCGCGTTCCTCGCCATTGAGAAACACCCGCGCCGGGCGGAATTTGCTCACCGGAAGCCCGAGACGGGCGGCGATCTCGAACACGAAGATATTGGGATAGAAGCCCTGCCGACGGACCACGTGGACGATTATCGCCCGTGCCGGTGCAGCGTCGGATCCGAGCAGCCGGCCGCCGACCTCAGCCGACGTGCCGTAGCTGGGCCGAAAATAGAGGCGGAAGCTGGGGAACCCCCGATAGCGTGAAGAGTCGCCGTGAATACGGAGGCCGCTGCGGCTGCCGAGCACCAGTTCGCCACGTTCCCAGAGCGACACCCAGCTGAGCCGCTCCCAGGCGCGGCCCATTTGCCGCATATTGCTGAGTATGCCGCTCTCCGCGTCGAATAGTGCGTCTTCGTCGGCGGCAATCGAGAGCACCGGGAGCTCGTCGTCGACCTGCTTGCCTTCCATGATCAATGTGCTCGGCAGGTTCTCGGTGGCGCCGAACGACACCGCGGTGCCGAGTCGCGCCGTCGCATCGGCGACCGCGCGGCCGATGGCGCCGTCGTTGGGTAGGCCGGCGGGGCCGGCCTGCCCGCGCAGCGATTCCCGCGCCTCGCTGAAGTACGGATGACGCTCGAGAACCGAGCCTGCGGCGACGAACAGAAGTAGCGCCAGCGGTATCAGCACGACCGCTCGCTGCGGACCGCCACGTCCTTCGTCAGACATCCCCGGCCTGGTGGAAGAACAGACTGGCGCGGGCGCTTTCGACCACTTTCTTCACGCCGGCATGGACGTCGGGAATATCGCTCTGGTCAAGCTGACGGAAGCGGTACGCCACCGTGACCTCGGTATCGCCCTCCGACACGCTATCGACGCTGCCTCTGGGCAAACGCTCCTTCAAGAACGACAGCACGTCTTCCAGGCGGGCCGCATCCGCGGCGGGAAGGGCGATCATCAGCATTCCGTCCGCCAGCCGCGCCGATACGATCGGCAAGCGGGAACGCAGCAGCAAGAGGGCGACCACCGCCACGGTGAGGATGATGCCGAGGAACGTCAAGTTGAACGTGGCCGCCGAAAGCGACGTGGCGACGACCAGCAAGATGAAGCCGATTTCTTCGGGTTCCTTGATCGGGGTGCGGAAGCGCACGATCGACAGGGCGCCGAGAAGACCGAGCGACAGAGGCAGCGAGAATTGCACGCTGATGAAGATCGCGGTGATCGAGATGCCCATCAGCGGGAACGCCCGATAGACCTGACTGCCGGTGGCGCGGGCACGGTAAAAGACCTGATACAGATAGGCGATGAACAGCGAGCTGGCCAGCGACACGAGCAGCACCGTCAGCAGCGGGCCGATGCCGAGCTCGGCCATGTCGGAGGAGGCCAATCCTCGCAGTCCTTCGAGTAATCCTTGCATCAATCTGTTTACCTTTCCGAGACGGTGAGACGGTCTCTTAGAGCGAGGTTGCTCGCATGACCTTCTGGTAGCAGCGCGCGTATTTGGAGAAGGTTTCCTTGCGGCAGCCCATCGCCGTCAACGGCCGCAGCGGGGCAGGGAGTTCGCGCAGCTCGCCCTTGGACTCGAGGACCGCGTGTGCCAAGGGGAACGGGTTGACGCCGGGGAGCACGGCCGGGTTGGTGCGCACCGCACGGATGCCGCTGTCGATGGAAATACGTGTCCCGCTCATCGGCTCGATGAACCGGCGACGTCGGAACCTGACCTCCATGACAGCCAGCAAGTCGCCCGCCAGCCCGGCGCCCTGGTTGCGAGCCATCGAGAGAACGTCGCGAAACACACCGCTCGCGAGCGGGAGGCCGATCAATTCGGCGATCGGCATGTCGAGCGGCAGGCGCGCCTTGAAGCGGCGCGCGCCGATCTTGCGCTTTATCTCCAAGAAGGCCATGTCCTTCGGCTCGTTGGTCTGCGGATCGCTGTACCAGCGCAGACGCACCTTGGTCTTCTCGAAATCGCTATTGATCTTGGCGTTGAGAAAACGCAGGTTGCGGCCGTCGTAGTAGACGCTCGAGACGATTCCGTCGGGATAAACAGGATCCGGCAGGCAGCGGCCGCGCAGCCACTCGAAAACCAGGGTCGCGGTGGCGTCGGGCAGCGCGAACT
This sequence comes from uncultured bacterium, assembly GCA_965371275.1. GTDB lineage: Bacteria > Acidobacteriota > UBA890 > UBA890 > UBA890 > CBDCBL01. The sequence goes on from CBDUXW010000097.1 coordinate 8,754, forward strand.
TGAGCTCGTGTTCGGGCCGGACGGACGTTTCGGGCGCGGTGGCGGCAGCTTGCAAGGATTCGCGTCTCTCGCTGTTCAGATGGAATCAGGGCGTAGTCTAGCAGGCCGAAGTATGCCCCCGATGGGTCTGGCTGCGGAGCTGAGCGGCCATCCCCGCGGGCAACAGAAACGGGCGGACCCCCCCAGCGGGATCCCCCCGTCTCGTAAAGCCTCTGGTTGCTGCTTAGCCGACCATGAAGTC
>CBDUXW010000098.1:0-8951 GCA_965371275.1 uncultured bacterium
ACACCTCACCCATGCCGCCCGCACCGAGCGGTTCTTTGATTTCGTAGGGGCCGAGTTGGTCGCCAGGGTCCATAGCCAAGGATGCTATGTAACCTGGCCTTCCGCGTCCAACCATCAGGGAAATCGGTTCCAGCGAATCTGACCTGCGCGGGCCGTCTAACCAAGGTCCTGGAGGAAACGCTGTCGATCCTCGACGCGTGCGTCTATTGAGAGCCTCTACTCCAGGGAGGCGTATGTCACGCTGCGCTGCAAGACGAACCAGGTAATGGCCGGGGCCGGAATCCGGCCCATGGTGGCCGTCCTAAAGAAGCGAGACTCGCATGATAGAGTGAATACGTGTTCAATACGTATTCCGGATCATGCACAAGAAACTGACCATCACCGTCGACGAAGAAATCTATGCAGGGCTCCACCGCGTGATCGGGCGTGGCGCGATCAGCCAGTTCATTGCCGAGCTCGTGCGACCGCACGTTGTCGGCGCCGACCTCGATGCGGCGTACGCCGACATGGCAGCCGATGAGGCCCGCGAGCTCGAAGCATTGGAGTGGGCCGAAGACCTCGCTGCGGACGTGCTCGGCGATCACTCCCCGCACGATTGATGCGGCGTGGCGAGATTTGGTGGGTCGCCGCGGGCCCGGCCATCGGCGGCGAGATCAGCAAGAAGAGGCCCGCTGTCATCGTGAGCAACGACATTGCCAACAAGCACCTGAACCGCGTGCAGGTCGTGCCGCTCACCGGCAACATCGAGCGCCTGTACCCCAGCGAGGCGTACGTCACCCTGCGCCGCAAGAAGAGCAAGGCGATGGCCGATCAGGTGATAACCGTGGCCAAGCAACGCCTCATTAATCGGGCGGGAAGCGTGTCGAGCCGAGAAATGCGGCAGGTTGACCGTGCATTGAAAGTGCAGCTGGGGCTTGAGTGACGTCGACGGGTGTATCGCGCACTCCATGAGGCTCTGACTACTTCGCGTACAGCGATTCCGCCTCTTTCGCCGATGCCACGATGCCTCTGATCATGGCGGCGCTGACGCCGCGGTCTTCCATCTCGATGAGCCCCTTGATGGTGCAGCCTTCGGGCGTCGTGACGCGATCGAGCTCGAGCTCCGGGTGCCTGCCCGTGCTGAGAATGAGCTTGGCGGCACCCAGTGCGGTTTGAGCGGCCATTCGCCGGGCTTCATCGGGATGGAATCCGATCTGGATTCCACCCTGCATCGCAGCCCTGATGATTCTCAGGAAGAACGCTGTCCCGCAGGCGCAAATCGCCGTTGCCGGAACCATGTGCGCCTCGGGGATGTGCTCGACCTCGCCCACGGCGTTGAACAGGTCCTCCGCCTCCCGGAGTGCATCGTCGTCGCCCTCGGTCGCCGCCAAACACGTCATCGATGCACCCACTGCGATTGCCGTGTTCGGCATCGCCCGTACGACGGGGAGCTCGGGATTAACCTCTTCGCGGATCTGGGCGATCGAAACGCCCGAGACAACGGAGATCAGCCGGTGACGAGCGGGATCCAAGGCCCCGGCGATCTCCGCGAGTAGCTCGTCCAACTGCTGCGGCGCCACGGCCAGGAGCACGATGCCCGCACGCCCGACGGCTTCCTTGTTGTCGTCCGAGATCTGAAAACCGTCTGCGACGAGGTCCTCCAGAAACTCGATGCTCCGTCGCGTCAGAATGATCTCGCCGGCTTCGTATTTCTTGGCGGCGACCAAGCCGAGCGCGATCGCTCGTCCGATATTGCCCGCACCCAGGATCGCTAACTTCGTGTTCGCACTCATGTGGATGGATCTCCCCGCTGAACGGTTACTCGATGGTGAATTCCTTCACCATCCCCTGGGCTCCGTACCCCTCGGAGATCCAAGCGTAGCGCCCGGGTTCCAGGGTTACGGTGAAGTAGGTCGTGAGTCCTGCCGACACCTGCTCGGCGCCGCCCAGGAACTCGGCGGGGGCCGGTGGCAGCAGCGCGTCGACCCAACTCATCCACGCGACTACGTCCTCGACGCGGGTATCCGCGTCCAGTCGGGCCAGGTGGATGTCGTGGCCTAGCAGGCCTTCCGGCTCCTCGGTCACGTGGACGCTGACCGTATGTTCACCCGCCGTGAGCTCGCCGTCGATCTCGACTTCGTAGTTCGAAAGGGTGATCGCGATGTCGGCCGCGGGGGCCGGCGCCCCCGAGGACTCGTCGGTGACGATGAGCGGGCGCAGCATCCCGAGCTCGCTGTGGAACTCGTCGTCCGACTCGCGGGCCCTCACGTAGCACTCCATCACGTAGTCGCCCGGCTCCAGGTACACGGTCGTCTGGGAAGTAAGGCCGGGTGAGGTGAGGCCGAGTCCGCCCCTGCTCTCGACCGGATACCAGTCGGGGAGAGCGGCAAGCAGCGCCTCGAAGAAAGCGGCCTGGTCCAGCATTCCGGCCCGGTACTCCTTGTACAGGCTACTGAACGGCGCGACGATTTCGGCGCTGTAGTCGCCGAAGTCCTTGTCCTCGGGAAGGCGCCAGAGGACGAGAAAATGAGACTGTTCCGCTTCGTTCTTCATCCGCAACGTCACCCACCCGGAAGGGAACTTGGGGGGAGCGGTGAAGGCGTAGTCCGTCGTGATCACCTCGATAACCGGGGGCGCGGACATCGCATCGGCGGAGGTCGCGGTGGTCGGCTCCGTCTGCTGGGCAGGGTCGGCGGGCTGGCAGGCAACGAGGCCGGCGGCGAGAACGATCCCGAGGGCACCGTAGAGGCGGCGAGCGAACATGAGTCCTCCTGGGCAGCGGTGAAGATTTTGGCCGGAGGCTAGCACGCATGCAGGACGGACAACGCGCGGGCGATGGCGGCGTAGACCTGTGTGCGATCCGCCGCCTGGCAGCAGGGAACCGCAGCGGCTACCATTCCGACCGTTGTCTCGACAGATGGGTGGAGGATCGTTCCGTGCACGCGGTTTTCGTCATGATCAAGTGTGAGCTCGGCCAGACGTACGACGTCGCAAATTACATTGTCGACAACATCGCCGAGACTTCGGAGGTCTTCTCCGTGTCCGGGCAATGGGACCTGTTGGCGAAGTTCTACCTCCAGGACGTCAGCGACATCGGGCGCTTCATCTGCGACGACGTGCAGGCAACGCCCGGAATACGCGATACGTTCACGATCGACACGTTTAACGCCTTCGGCGCCTGAGCTCAGCCTCTCTCGCGCAATCGGAAGCGCTGCACCTTTCCCGTTCCCGTGCGTGGCAAGCGCTCGACAAATTCGATTGCCCGGGGGTACTTGTACGGCGCGATGCGCTCCTTGACGAAGTCCTGCAGCGCGGCCCGCAACGTCGGCTCGTCCTGAGCTGACGGGGCGGCTGCGTCGACGACGACGAAGGCCTTGACGATCTGACCCCGGGCCTCGTCCGCGATGCCGACGACGGCGCACTCCAGCACCGCGGGATGGGTAATCAACGCATCCTCGACCTCGATGCCGGCGATGTTGTACCCCGACGAAACGATCATGTCGTCGGTACGCGAGCGGAATGAAAAGTACCCGCTCTCGTCGACGACGTAGGCGTCGCCGGTGAGGTTCCAGCCGTCGACGACGTACTCGCCCTGGCGCTCGTCGGCCAGGTATCGACAGCCGGTCGGGCCGCGCACCGCGAGTCGCCCCACTTGGCCGGGGGGCAGCACCTCGAGGTCGTCGCCGATAACGCGGGCCGCGTAGCCGGGTATCGGCTTCCCTGTGGCGCCGGGGCGGATGTCGTCGCCGGCAGCCGCGATGAATATGTGCAGCATTTCGGTGGTGCCGATACCGTCGATGATGCGGATGCCGGTCGCCTCGTGCCACGCCTCCCAGGTCGCCGCCGGCAGCGGCTCGCCCGCCGATACGCACACTCGCAGGCTGGAGATATCGTGCTCGTCCAGGTGGCCGAGCATGGCCCGGTACGACGTCGGCGCTGTGAACAGCACACTCACCCCGGCGGCACTGATGCGTTCGAGCAGGGTCTCGGGAACAGGCCTTTCGACGAGGCAGGTGGCGGCGCCGGCGTGCATCGGGAACAACACCAGGCCACCGAGGCCGAACGTGAAGGCCAGGGGCGGACTGCCGCAAAACAGGTCGTCGGGCGTGGCGCCCAGGAGCTTCGGAAAACACTCGCATGCCGCCAAGACGTCGCGGTGAAAGTGCATCGTGCCTTTGGGCTGTCCGGTGGTGCCCGAAGTGAACGCGATCAGTGCCGTGTCGTCGGCCGCGGTATCGACGGTGGCAAACTCCGGCGGGTGCTCCCGCATCAGGGCTTCGAGAGACCCCTGCGGCGGCTCGGCAGCGGCATCGGCAGCGGCGGCGGCAACGGCCGCGGCAGCACCATCGCCGTCAGCAGCGGGAGCGGCAGCACCATCGCCGTCGAACAGCACGATGCGGCGCAACACGTCCGAGGTCTCAGCGGCGAGCTGCATGTCCTCGCGCAGGTCACGGTCGCACAGAGCAACGGCGATCTGCGCCTTGTCGGCGATGAAGGCGAGCTCGCGCCAGCGCAGCAGCGGCATGGTGGCCGCCGCCACGGCGCCTGCCTTCATCACGGCGAACCAGCACGCCACCATCATGGAATTGTTCGGCGCGTGCAGCATGACGCGATTTCCCGGCACCACGCCCAGCTCATCGACCAGTACGCCGGCGATCCGGTTGGCCGCGTCGTTCAGCGCCGCGTAGCTCCAGGTGCGGCCTTCGAACAGGATGGCGGGTCGCTCGGGGTGGGCCGCGGCGTTCCGCTCGAGGAGCGCGGCGCAGTTGACCTGCGCGGGGATGGCCGCAAGCTCCGGCAGCGTCGAGTAGTCCATCTCGGGCCACAGCTCCGCCGGCGGCAGATGCTCCTTGCAGAAGGTATCGAGGTGGGCCGACGTTCCGTGCGGCGCTACCAATCCGGAGCTCGGTACACGATGCGGCCGCCGACGATGGTCAGGAGCACGCGCATGTCCTCGATGACCTCGTCGGCCACGGACAGGAAATCGTCATCGAGCACGAGCATATCGGCCAGCTTGCCGACCTCGAGCGTTCCCTTCGATTCTTCCTCGAACGTCAGGTAGGCGTTCTCGACCGTGGCCAGCCGCAGAGCTTCCTCCCGACCGACCGCTTGGTCGGCGCCCGTGACCCCGGCGCTGATCGTGTCGCGGGTACTGAAATGGTAGAGCGTCCACCACGGGTTGTAAGGGATCACCGGGGCGTCGGTGCCGCTGGACACACGGATGCCGGCATCGAGGTAGGCGCGTACCGGCGTCACCCACTCCGCCCGCTGCCGGCCCCAGTAGTTCACCAGGCTCGGGGCGGCAACGTAGAGGTGGTCCTGGGCGGCGACCAGCAATTCGAGCTCCCGCATACGACCGAACTGATCGGGGCGCGGCACGAAGCCGTGCTCGATGACCCAGCGCCGGCCGGCGATCGGGCGCTCGGCATCGGCGGCGCCGTAGGCCTCGAGAACGAGGTCGATCGCCGCGTCGCCCACCGCGTGGGTAGCGACGCGCCAGCCGTGCCGGTTGAGCTCGGCCACGGTGCCGATGTACGCGTCACGGGGTGCCGTTTGCAGCCCGTAGAACGTGCCGCCTTCACCCCAGGGCTCTTCGTACGGCGCCGTCATCCAGCCACCCTCGAAACCTCCGTCGACGCCCAGCTTGATGCCACCCACGCGCACCCAGTCGTCGCCGTCGTCCGGACCCACGCTCCAGGCAGAAAGCGTGTCGGCGACGCGCTCGGGATCCGCCGGCACGCGAAACAGCAAGTTGGCGCGAATCGTGAGCTCGCCGCGGCGCTGCAGCTCGCGGAGCTGCTCGTAGAGGGCCGGCGAGGCACCCGCGTAGCGCACGCTGGTCAGTCCGACGGCGTTGAGCCGGGCGTGCGAATCGGCGAGAGCTCGCAGGGCGCGCTCGGCGCCGTTGCCGGACCCGCTGACTGCTCCCGGGTCGCCTCGACCGCCACTGCCGCCGCGCCCGCCGTCGCCACGTCCTTCGCGCACCCGTGCCAGCGACTTGGCTCGGTCGACGAGCTCGCCATTGAGGCGTCCGTCCGCGTAGCGGCCGATGCGACCTCCCTCAGGCTCGGGGGTTGACTCGTCGATGTCCCAGAAACGCAGCGCCGCACTGTTGAGTACATACTCGTGGCCGCCGCGCACGACCACTACGGGATGATCAGGAGCGGCGGTGTCGAGGTCGCCCCGCAACGGCAATCGCTGCTCTGCGAGCTGCCCCTCGTGCCAATCGCTGTTGGTGACGATGATGTCGTCGGGCGCGGCGGCGGCAACGCGAGTCGCAATCGCCTCGAGCACCTGCTGCAGCGTCCGCGCCGCCGAAAGGTCCACCCCCGGTCCACCACCGACGCCGTGGAAGTGGTTGTCGGCAAGCCCCGGAACAACGCTGCGCCCGCCGAGATCGATTGCGGCGGTTTCGGGGCCGCTGAAACGCAGCACTTCGGCGTCGCTGCCGACCGCCACGATACGCCCGTCGCGCACGGCCACCGCTGCGGCCACCGGCAACTCGGGATCGAGCGTGACGATGTTGCCTCCGTGCAGCACGGTGTCCGCCGGCTCAGGGGGCGCGGCGCTGCAGGCAACCGACAGGAAGGCAGTCGCCAGCAATCCGGCGCGCAAGCGACGCCGGCGGCTCTTACGCATCACCCTCACCCGCCGCCGCGGGTCTTCGGGCAGATACACCTCGCGCATGCCGTCTGCGCCGAGCAGTGCATTGATTTCATCGTGACCGAGTTGTTCGCCGCGTCTCATGGCGAGGGAACTCTATAAAACGGGACCAGGAATTCCCACTGATCCTGGCTCTATCGATCAATTCTCGTCGAGGTACCGGCCAAGGCTGACAATCCGAATCCCCTCGTAGTGCCCGAGGGCCAGCATCGCTTTGTCACCGGTAACCACTGCTTCCGCGCCGCCGGCTACGGCGCATTCGAGGATGCGGTTGTCAGCTTCGTCTTCGAGGACTTCGAGCTCCGTGGCCGCTTCGACCACGTCCGCGAGCCCGGCGAGAAACACGGCAACGCGGGCCAACTCCTCGCGGTCACGCGCGAATTTTCTGGCCAGCACATCGAGAAGCTCACCGACTATCGCCCGCGACAGCAGCAGGCAGTCTTGCCCCTCGGCGATCCGCAGTATGGCCCGCTCGCCGTTGCCTCCCGGAAACACGAGCGCCGAGACGAAGATATTGGTATCGAAGACGACCCTCACTCGGCGAGGTACTTGTCGAGATCGTCCTCGCTTACGATGCCGCTGTCGCGCGCCTTCCGACTCCAGAAGGCCTGGAGATCGCGCAGCTCCGACTGCGCGCGCTTGGCTCGAGCTACCCGTAGCGCCTCTTGAACGATCGCGCTGAAGCTTTTTCCCTCTGCGCGGGCGATCGCCTCGGTCTCGCGAGCGAGGTCCTCGGGTAGCGAGATGGTTCTCTTGACCGCAGTGCTCATGATGTAGGGTAACGATCCCGTCGGTATGAAAAAATCATACCAGATCGCGGATCTCGTCCGCAGCCGGCTCGCCGCCGGGATTCGTGGCCGCGGAGTCCGCTATTGCCCGGGTGGGGCCAGCTCGCGCAGCTTCTCGAACCAGTTGACCACGATCACCAGATCCGGAGGCTCTGCGTCCTGGTCGCCGAGCAGCATGACGAAACGCCCATCGGCGGTCACGTCGTAGTTGGGAACGCTCCACGGGCCGGCGGGGGCCGGCAGGGAGAAGAGCCGCTGCGGGCTGCCGAACGGCGGATCGGCGTCGGCATCGAACGACACCGCCATCATGTCGTCGTCGCGCCGATAGAACAGCTCGCTGCCATCGCGTGACCACATGGGTTCGTTGCCACCGTCGGTGGATGCGATCCACCGCCGGCCGGGCCCCGGAAAAGGGGTCACGTAGACCTGCTCCCTGCCCTGCTCCTCGGAGGCGAAGGCCAGCCAGTTGCCATCGGGCGAGAATGCGCCCATGCCTTCGGTGAGCTCGGTGTCGGTGAACTGCTGCGGCTCGGCATCGCCGAGCGTGTACGTCCAGATGTTGCCGGCCGTGCCGAACACCAGGGTTTGTCCGTCCGGGTGCCAGGCGAGGCCGTCGTAGATGGGTCGTTCGCCGAGGCCGACGAGCTCGGCGTCTCCGACACCATCAGCAGATCGGATAAAGCCCGACCAACGCCCCGTGTGAACGCTCTCGTACAGGATCCGGTCCCCTTCGGGCGACCACGAGGCGACGAAGGCGCCATTGAGGTTCGTGAAACGGTCGAACGTCCGCCGTCGCAGCTCGAACATCCAGATGTCGTCAACCTGAAATTCGCTGATCGAGACGGAGATGCGGCTGCCGTCGGGCGAGATGCGCGGCGTGCGCAGCATCATGAGGTCATCGTGCAGCCGTTCGATTTCCCCCGCGCGATCAACGAAGACAAGGCGCGTCTCGGTGCCGCCTGTCGTTTGATAGAGCAATACTCCGTTGTCCGACACGGCGAATTGCGCGCCGCCGACATCGGGGTCGACGGCGAGACCCCGCACCACGACCGCCTCCGGTCCGGTGGCCTCGAGCCGCGCGACATCGAAAGGCTGCGCTACCAGAGTGTCGTTTCGAACGTACAGCAGGTGACCGCTGGGAACCCAGCGAGCTTGCGTCCCACGGGCCTCGAGAATCGTGATATCGCCGGAATCCGGCGACAGAACGGCGATCCTCTTGTCGCTGCGAGCGTCGGTTTCCTGCGTTTCGACGGTGAACAAGATGCGGCCGTCGGGCAACAACTGCGGAAATCGATGAGACTCGACCGGCGTTTCAGGGTCGGTGACCACCTCGAGAACGCCGGTGGCACGATTCAAGCGTTGCAAGCCCCTACCCTCCAAGGTGTCCGACCTGCCGACGATGATCGTGCCGTCGGCGCCCCAGGCGCCGCCACGCAGCGCATCGGGCGCGAACGTGGCGAGCGCGTCGACGCCTGTACCGGCGGCGACGTTGTCGACCCGGAGCTGAAACCCCACGACGAA
>CBDUXW010000099.1:0-8827 GCA_965371275.1 uncultured bacterium
CCCCTTTGTCTCAGAGGAGCTCCTGATGAACAACCTCCTGGAAAAACACAGCTAGGCGGCGTCCAGGCCGTGCTTTTTCAGGCGGTAGCGCAGCTTGGCGCGCGACAGGCCCAGTAGGCGGGCAGCTCGGCTTTTGTTGTGGCGCGACCGCTCGAGCGCTTGCTCCAGCAGCGACCGCTCGATCTCGGCCAGCGAGATGCCTTCCGGCGGCAACGATATCGAAACGTCGGCGAGCGCCGTTTGCTCCTGCTGGAGCCGCACGGGCAGGTGCTCGGCAGCGATGGAATGGTCCTGTGTCAGGATTACGGCGCGCTCGAGAACGTTCTTGAGCTCGCGCACGTTTCCCGGCCAGCTGTACTGCACGAGGATCCGCCGGGCCTCGGTGTCGAGGTCGGTGACGACTTTCCCGGTGCTTTCCGTGAGCTCCTCGAGGAAGTGACGGGCCAGTTGCAGTATGTCCCGGCGCCGTTCGCGGAGCGGTGGAATGGTGATCGGGAAGACGTTGATGCGGTAGTAGAGATCGTCGCGGAACTGGCGTTTCAACACGAGGTCGGGCAGGTCGCGATTTGTCGCCGTGATCAGGCGAACGTCGGCGTTCAGCGTTTCGGTTCCGCCGAGCCGACTGAACTCACGCTGCTCGAGAACACGCAGCAACTTTACCTGTACACCGAGCGTCATCTCGCCGATCTCGTCGAGAAACAGCGTGCCGTCCTCGGCAAGCTCGAAGCGCCCGATCTTTTGCTTCTCGGCGCCGGTGAAAGCGCCCGGCTCGTAACCGAACAACTCGCTTTCCAGCAGGTTCTCCGGCAATGTGGCGCAGTTGATCGCGACAAATGGATGCCCGGCGCGGGGGCTGTTGTAGTGAATCGCTCGGGCCAACAACTCTTTGCCCGTGCCGCTCTCTCCGGCGATCAAGACGGACGCGTCGGTGCCGGCGACCTCGCCGGCCAGACGCATGATATCGACCACCTGCGGCGACGTGCCGATGATCGCCGAAAAGTCGTACTTACGCTCGATCTCTTCGCGCAAGACGCGGTTTTCGGCGACGAGCCGGGTTGCCGCCAGAGCCTTCTGCACCGTCATGCGGACGTCGTCCTGATTGAACGGTTTCTCGATGAAGTCGAAGGCCCCGGCCTTCATCGCCTGCACGGCCGCCGCGACGGTGCCATAAGCGGTCACCATGATGACCGGCAACTCGTCATCGATGTCGTGGACGCGCTGCAGGAGCGTGACGCCATCCATTCCCCGTAGCTTCAGGCCGGTGATCACGCCGTCCACGTGCCGTTGCGAGAGCAACTCCAACGCGTCCTCGCCGCTATTGGCTTGCACAACGTGGGCGCCCAATCCGGAGACCTCGGTGGTGAGGGCCTCGCGGGTTGTTTCGTCGTCGGTGACGATCAGTAGTGATTGAGTCATACGCAGGTATTGTAGACATGACAATCGGGGTCGCCGCCAGTACCATCGGTAGTGTTCCTGCGGTTCTTACCGCGAACCACCTTTCTTTTCCGCGAGATGCGTTCCGTGTCTGCGTCCGTCGATCAAATTCGCGAGGCTCTCGGTCAGGTGTTGGTGCCCGGGTTGACCCGTGACATCGTTTCGTTCGGGTTCGTCGAGGAGCTCGAGATCGACGAGGGTGTTGTACGCCTTCGCCTCAACGTTCCGTCGGGCGACCAGCGCGTCGTGGAGCAGATGGCGCAGCAGGTGCACGAGGTCGTTTCCGCAGTTGCGGGGGTCGACGAAGTGCGGCTCGACGTGTCGGCACCCATGCCCGGCGGCATGCGACGCCCGTCTCCGGGTAGCCCCGGTGGTCCTCCCGTCTCGGGAGATCCACCGACCGCGCCGTCGTCCCCGGCCGACGGCGTTGCCGTGGGCGCGGGAGGGCGGCCCGAGCCGCTCATCCAGCACGACCCGATTCCCGGCGTCGGCTATGTGCTGGCAGTCGCGTCGGGCAAGGGCGGTGTCGGCAAGTCGACGGTGGCCAGCAATCTCTCGGTAGCCCTGAGCGGGCAGGGCTTCAGCGTCGGGTTGATGGACGCCGACATTTACGGCCCTTCTATTCCCACCATGTTGGGCACCCACGAGGAGCCGGAGATCACCGACATCGACGGGCAGCGCAAGATCGTGCCGTTGGAGCGCCACGGATTGAAGATCATGTCGCTGGGGTTCCTGCAGCCCGAGGACGACCCGGTCATCTGGCGCGGACCGCTGGTCATGAAGGCGGTGCGGCAGTTTCTGCGCGACGTCGATTGGCGGGGATGCGACATTCTCGTCATCGATCTGCCGCCGGGAACGGGCGACGCGCAGCTCACGCTGACGCAGTCGGCACCGCTCGATGCCGCCCTGATCGTCACGACGCCGCAAGACGTGTCGCTCATCGATGCTCGCAAGGGGCTGCACATGTTTCGCGAAGTCGATGTGCCGGTACTCGGCATCGTCGAGAACATGTCTGTTTATCACTGTCCCGAATGCGGCCACGAGGCGCACATTTTTCGCAGTGGAGGTGGGCTCCGAACGGCCGATGAGCTCGGTGTTCCATTGATCGGCAGCGTGCCGATCGATCCGCAGATCGCCGAGTCCGGCGATGCCGGCACGCCGATAGTGCTGTCCCATCCCGACAGCGTCGTTGCCGAAGCATTTCGAGGGATCGCCGGAATCGTTGCGGAAGAGCTCGCCGGGAAAGCTGCGCCCGACGCTGACCGTCCACCGGCTACACGTCCGTAGCGAGTTGCTAGTTCCTGCGGGCGTCGATCAACGCGATCAGATCGTCGATTCCCCGACCCATGTCTAGCGCCAGCCGGTAGCCTGCGATGGCGGCACGCAGATCACCCGGCGCGGCGTCGACGGGAAGCATGGCCGAGGCCATGAGACTGCGCGCAACGTCGAGCTCGGGCAGGGCCAGGGTCGGCGCGTTCTGTGACAACGCGGAAGCGGCGGCGTCGAATCGACGCAGCGTCCAGCCGCGGATCGGATCCTCGAGCCGGCGCGCCGCTTGCCGCAATGCTTCCAACTCGAGGTCGATCAGCGAAAAAGCTTCGATCGCGTCGTAACGAAAAGCTCCACCCGTGTCGCCTGAGTTGCCGATCACCAGCGTCATCCGCGGCGTCGACGCGGCGGTCCCGGGCAGCAACAGAACCTGGCTGCCATCCAGAAACACACTCTGCGACTGGTCACGCGGATCCGCGACCACCTGCAGTACGTACCACTGAGAGGCGGTCAACGGTAGCGAGACCGTCCAGCGGCCCTCCGGAGTTTGAACGTCGATGCCGGCGCCCGACATCGTGGCCACGAACGCCGGGTCGCCGGCGTCGGCGTTGCCTCGGTCCCAGGCCGTGAGCAGGCTCACCGTCTGGGCTCCGTACTCGTAGAAGAACGCGAATCGGACGATGTAGCCGCCGCCGTTCAGCGGCAGGTCCTGAATCAGGTGGAGGTCTTCACCCGGTTGCGTCGCCAGACGCAACGCGCGCAGGCCCTCGTAGGCCGCGTCTATGCCCTCGATCACTTCCGGAGCGCGCGGCCCGCGCGAGGCCCAGCCGTTGGCGACCATCGGAAACCGCTGCATCGCCGGCAGCGCCAGGCTCACGAACCCGTTCTCGAAGCCCCCGTCGGCGACGCGGTTCAGCGCTGGTTCCTGGGCCCACGCCGGTGTTGCGGCCAGTACGGCTCCGGCGAGGCACATCCAGGTGAATATGTGGGTCTTGCGCATGCGGTGTCTTCAGGATTGAATCTTTAGGGAGGAATCATCGTACTTGAACATGGGTTCGTCCCGCCGCTCCCATTATGTAGCGGGTTCGACAGCGCGCGAAAGCCGGAAGTCCTTCGCTCCCAAACGGCCACGTGGTTGCCGCGAACCGGCTCTTAATATACATAAGGGTTACCTCCCCGTCCGGCGCCGGAGCGGTATTTTCCGACATTCACCACAGGACGGGCACGACCGCGCAGCAGCGAGGAGCATGCATTGGAAGCAATCGCGAAGGAATCGGGTCTGATCGAATTCATTCCTGAAAACGTCGAGCAGGCCCCCGAGGAGCCAGGTGTCTACCTGGTGGTCACGACGAGCCAAAAGGTCATCTACGTCGGCCAGACGGGCGATCGAGGCATTCGCGAGAGCCTTTGGGAAGTGCTCGAAGAGCAGCCTTTTGGGGCAATCGAGTACTTCCGATACGTGGTCGCAGCCGATCCTGCGCAAGCCAAAAAAATTGCCGGGCGCTACATCAACGAGCTGAAACCGCCCCACAACCTCGGCTATGGACGATTCCGCAACGAAGAAGTCGAGATCCCCAAGCAAGGCCATTCGATCCGCCGGGCGGCGCCCAATCCATGAGCGCATCAAAGAAGCTTGCCGCGCGTGTTTTGGCAAAGTCACGAACCCCTGAGCTGAGCCGTCGCGAACTGATGCGCTGGGCGGGTATCGCCGGCGTCGGGGGCCTGGGCACTTTTCTGCCGGGCTGCAGCCAGCCGCCGGAACAGGACATCGTATCGACCACCACGCAGCCCACTACGTTGCGGCTCGGCGGCTCGGTGAGCGGCCGGGTAACCGGGCTTTTCAACGGCAGTGCCGTCACCGGAGCCACGGTAACGATCACCGGGATCGGTTCGACGACCACCGATGCGGCGGGGAACTTCAGCTTCAGGATCGAAAGCAACGGCGATTTCGAGCTGATCATCAGCGGCGGCGGCTTCGTGACGCGGCGCACGGCGGTGCGCATAACCGGCAACGTGACCTTCGCCGCCACGGTGATGGAGAAGAGCGCCGCGCTGAGCGCCAACTTCCTCAATCAGTTCGCCCGTCGTGCGGGGCCGACATTCGGCACCGACGTTCTCGACCCGGGCGCCATCGCGCGCTGGCAACAGAGCCCGACGATTCGCGTGTACACACGTGTCGCCGGCACCAACGCCAAGCTCTCGGACGCCCGCGTCGACAAGATCCTGGAGATCGTCAACGGCCAATACACAAGATTCACGGCGGGTGCTCTGGGATTCGGCGCCAACGTCATCGAGATCAACGAGGCGCCCCCCGATCCCTCCACGCTACCGATCGGCACGCTGTGCTTCTACCAGACGGCCGACGGCACGCGCGGCGCCGGCCAGGGGCGACGCCTCCAGAATCGCTACGAGATCGCTACGTCGTCTTGCTTTACCGGCACCGAGGCTTCAGGCGGCGTGCTGACGCGTGTCTTCGGCCAGGCGCTGGGCGCCGGAGGGGTCGACGACTCCCTGTCATCGGTCATGAATGCCGAGGGACGGGTCAACTTCACCGAGCAGGACACGCTGGCAGCCGAGGTGCTGTACAACCGCCCGCCCGGCAACATGGACCCGGACACCGACCCTCCCGGCTTTTTCATCGCCGGCGGTTAGTCGATCTCTATGGTCGGCTTGCGGTACAGGTGAATCAAGAAGCGCCGCGTCCATGAGTCGTGGGCTGCCTCGTCGACGAATACCAATGTACCCGCCGCTGCGCGCCGCAGGGGAGGAACGAAGACCTCGTCGAGCAACGCCGGCGTAAACAGCTGGTTGAGGATCCCCGTGTTCGGGTCTTCAACGACGCCGTCGTTCGGTGCGTTGGCGAGCCAGCGTCCGTAATAGCCGTCATCGCGGGCGAACGTCACCACCACCGCCAGGCCCCCGGGACGCAGAATCCGGGCCACTTCCTCGCCGTACGCACGACGCTTACCGGCGTCGATCAGGTTGTCGACCGCCGTGATGTCGAGCACCGCCGCGGCAAACGCGTCGTCCACCGGCAACGGTTCATTCAAATCATGCTGGATCGTATCCAGGCGACCGTCCGGTTTCTCGGCGCCCGACTCCCGGGCGCGTTCGAGCTCGTCTTGTAGCCGGGCGAGCGCCGTGGCCGAGTGCTCGAGGCCGAGTACGTGATACCCGGCAGCCGCGAGGGGAATCGAATTGCGGCCCATGCCGCAGCCGCAGTCGACGATCGGTCCGTCGAGGGTTTCGCCACGTGTCGCCAGATACTCGAACAGGAACCGGACGCCCCGGTCGACGTCGCCGCGATACGAGGTCGTGTAGGCGCGAACCTCCCCGTACTCGCGGTCCCACGCCTCGCGCAGGTCCGTCAGTCGGTCGGTTGCCACGTGTCGCCGGCGTTCAGGCCCGTGGATCCCGGCGGCGGCTCGCTGCCTTCACCGGCGGGGCGATACTGGAACTCTGCGCGGCCCGCGCCGTCGGTTTCGTAGCGTCGGTAACCCCGCACCCAGCAGGGAACGGTGGCTTCCAGCCGCACGCCGTCGGCAAGACGGAAGAGACTGCCGACAGGCGTCGACTCGGGTTCCGGCGGGTTGTCGTCGGGCGCCGGCAGATCGACGCGAAGCGTTCTCCAGTCGACCCGACGGCGGATCTCGGGTTGGCGCTCCTCGAGGCCGCCACCGCGCACCCGGTCGCGCCGCTTGCGAAGAAAATCCTTACGCTTCATGAGCCCAGCTTTGCCAGTTCCTCGAAGAAGAACGCAGCGCTGGCGATTCCGGCGTAGAAGTTGCCGAGATCGAGGTTCTCGTTGGGGGCGTGGGCGTTTTCATCGGGCAGGCCGATGCCCATGAGCACCGCCGGTACGCCGAAGAGCTCCTCGAGAAGAGACACGAGCGGAATCGAGCCGCCTTCTCGTATGAACACCGGCTTGGCGTTGAAGCCGCGTTCCATGGCCCGGCCTGCTGCCTGCGAAACCGGATTGTCGCGCGGCGTCAGCCACGGAGTACCGCCCTGCATGCGGGTGAAATCCACCCGCACCCCTGCGGGAGCTGCGGCGCGCAGGTGGCTCTCGACAGCGTCCATGATCGGCTCGGGGCGTTGGTCGGCGACCAGTCGCATGCTGATCTTCGCCATCGCCTTGGAAGGAAGAACCGTCTTGCTGCCTTCGCCGGTGAAGCCCGACAGCAGGCCGTTGACTTCGAACGTCGGGCGCGCCCAGGTTCGTTCCAGCACGCCGAAGTCGCCTTCGGTGAGCAACGCATCCACTTCCAGCTCCTTCCGGTACGCATCTTCGTCGAAGGGCAGCGTCTCCCACTCAGCGCGCTCCTCGGCGGTGAGCGGAATCACGTCGTCGTAGAAGCCGGGAATGGTGATCTCGCCGGTTTCCGCGTCGCGGCACGAGGCGAGCATGCAGGCCAGCGCCTCGGCGGGATTGACCACGGCGCCGCCGAAGGAGCCCGAGTGCAGATCGCCGCGGGGTCCGGTGACGTCTACCTGCATGTACGCGAGGCCTCTGAGGCTGTAGGTGAGCGACGGAAGTCCGGCGGCGAACATGGTGGAGTCGGACACCATGACCGCGTCGCACGCCAGCCTGTCGCTGTGTTCGCGAACGACGGCTTCGACGTTGGGGCTGCCGACCTCTTCTTCGCCCTCGATCAGGAAAACGACGTTGATCGGGCAACTCCCGGTAGTCGCCAGCCAGGTTTCCAGGGCTTTCACGTGGATGTAAAGCTGCCCCTTGTCGTCGGCAGAGCCGCGCGCGTAGAGCTTGCCGTCACGCACCGTGGGCTCGAACGGCGGCGTGTCCCAGAGCTCGACCGGCTCCTCCGGCTGCACGTCGTAGTGCCCGTACACAAGCAGCGTCGGAGCACCTTCCGCGCCGCGCCAGGCGCCGTAGACCACCGGGTGGCCCGGCGTCTGCCATTGCTCGATTTCATTGCAACCGGCCGCCGCGAGCTGGTCGGCCAGCCAATCGGCGGCGGCGCCGACATCGCCGGCGCGCTCGGCATCGGTGGAGACGCTGGGGATGCGGAGAAAGTCGTTGACTTCCTCCAGCCAGGTTTCGCGATGGGCGTCGATATGAGCCAGGAGCGCGTCGGAGCTGCTCATCGAATCTCCGGTCGGGTGACTTCTATTGCTTTGCAAGGGGCGCCTTGTTAGCGTTAGCCTCGCTGTTGGCGCAAGGGGTGCGGCTGACCTCGGCCAACCCTCAAGATGTCACCCTATCCGGTGACGTGGGCCGTGCCAACACTCAGGGAGGTGCCTTTTGGTGCAACGTAGTGCCCATCGCGGGCTGATCGCCATCGCGGCGATCTTCTTCGTGTCGGTGAGTGGAGCGACGGCCGGCGAGCCGGCGGGCCCGCAGGACGCCGAGGCCACCATGGCACGGTTGCGCGAGCTCCTCGATGCCACCGAGTCCAAGCGCGCCGCTGTTGCCTTTCCGAACAGTCGCAGCCGCATTCTCACCGTCGACGGCAACTCCGATTTCTTCCTGTATCTCGAGCGCGGCAACTTGCGCGGTACGGAGGCCATCGACACGTTCTACGAGCAGCTCGGAGCCGGCGACGTCAACGGCGCCTACGAGACGTTCGTGCAGAACAGCTTGGTGACGATGCGTGTCTCGGACTTCGGCTGGAACGGTCTCGGCGTGCCGATGATCACGGAGGCGGACGTCGAGATCCAAGATCGCTTCTTCAGGACCGTCGAGGGTGTTTTCCGGGCTGCCGAGGTGACCCCTGAGGATGCGGCCACGTATCTCGAGTTCATCGGGGACATCCTGATTCCGGCTCTGGAAGGCTCGGGCTCGCGCTGAACCACGGCCTCCGGCCGCTTTCTTGCGCACCGTTTCCGTGGCTCCAACTGCGCCAACCCCTAGTCTTGCTCGGTCGGATTTGACTATAGTTCTGTCCGAGAATGGACACCCGAGCCCACGTCCCGACAAATAACGGGCTTCGGCCTACGCGACACACGGCTAGGAGGTCTCTTATGAATCGGTTCCGGCAAGCCGCGCTGACAGTCGTTACCCTGAGTCTCGTCGTGTTCATGCCCGCCCAGCTCCTCGCCCTCGGCAGCTCGGCGTTGCCGGGCCTGGGCCAGTCGCAGCAGAGCCAGCAGGACCAACAGCAAC